>SPBY01000189.1 GCA_004525825.1 Bacteroidia bacterium | reverse complement strand
TTTCTTTTCCACCGACTCCAGGTCCTTTACCTGCAGTTCCAGGTTGATGGTCTCAATGTCCCTGACCGGATTCACCGACCCGTCGATGTGGGGCAGCTGTTCATCGTCGAAGCACCTGAGCACCTGGATCAGGGCATCGGTGTTACGGATGTCAGAGAGAAATTTGTTACCCACACCTTCGCCCGCACTGGCCCCCTTGGTGAGTCCGGGAATATCCACAATCTCCACGGTGGCAGGGATCACCTTCTCGGTGGGTTGAAAGTTTTCCAGCTTGTAAAGCCTGGGATCTGGCACATTCACCATGCCCATATTGGACTTGCTGGAAGTGAAGGCAAAGCTGGAGGTTTCCACCTTTGAATTGGACATACAATTAAAAAGGGTGGACTTGCCCACATTTGCTACTCCGATGATCCCGCATTTCAATGCCATAATGTGTATAATTTGGCCCAAAATTACTAAAAAAGAACCACGGCCTGTTGACCTGATTTAAATATTAATGGGTAATTTTGGGCTTCATTTTCAAACGGAGCTTCATGAGCCATAAGATTCACACAAGAGCAGCAGACAACATCCGCATTTTATCGGCCGCCATGGTCGAAAAAGCCAAATCGGGTCACCCGGGGGGTGCCATGGGAGGTGCCGATTTTGTGGAGGTGCTCTATTCCTCCTTTCTTACTTTTGATCCGGACGATACTGCCTGGGCTCAGCGCGATCGTTTCTTCCTAGATCCGGGCCACATGTCACCCATGCTCTATGGGATTCTGGCACTTATCGGGAACTACTCCATGGAGGAGCTGAGCCAGTTCAGGCAGTGGGGAAGTCCCACCCCGGGCCACCCCGAGGTGGATGTGAAGCGAGGTGTGGAGAATACCTCCGGTCCCCTGGGACAGGGCCACACCATGGGCGGGGGTGCTGCCATTACCGAACGCTTCCTGGCGGCCCGTTTTGGGGAGTGGCTGGCGCATAACACCTATACTTTTATTTCTGACGGCGGCATCCAGGAGGAGATTTCCCAGGGCGCGGGCCGCATAGCAGGATTCTTAGGACTCTCCAGTCTGGTGATGTTTTACGATTCCAACGATATACAGCTCTCCACAACTACCGCGGAGGTAAGTGCGGAAGATACTGCTGCCAAGTACAGGGCGTGGAACTGGCATGTGATTACCATTGATGGCAACAATCCGGAACAGATCATCGCTGCGCTGGAAGCTGCCCAAAAGGAGGAGGGGAGGCCCACGCTGATCATCGGGAAGACCATCATGGGAAAGGGGGCCGTGGATGAGGATGGTGCCAGTTTCGAACGAAAAACCTCCACCCACGGCATGCCGCTTTCGGAAGCAGGAGCCTCCTTTGAAAAGAGCATCACCCACCTGGGGGGTGACCCGGAACATCCTTTTGTAATTTTTCCTGAGGTAAAAGAGGCCTACCAGAAGGTGCTGGAAGAAAAACGGAAGCAGGTAGCTGAAAAGAAGGCGATCCAGGCAGAGTGGGAGAAGAACCATCCTGAGCTGGCCAGGAAATATCGTAGCTTCCTGGAAGGAGATTTTCCCGAAATCGATTTTGCAGCCATCCAGCAAAAGGCAGGAGCTCCTACCCGTGGAGCCTCCGGCGCAGTACTGGCCCACCTGGCCG
This sequence comes from Bacteroidia bacterium, assembly GCA_004525825.1. Lineage (GTDB taxonomy): Bacteria > Bacteroidota > Bacteroidia > Bacteroidales. The sequence goes on along the minus strand of SPBY01000189.1, from coordinate 4,616 downwards.
GGAAAGTGGAGAACCTGGTGGTGGCTTCGGCCGACCTGTCCAACAGCGACAAGACCGATGCATACCTGAAAAAGACTACCGCCTTTGTGAAAGGCGATTTCTCCGGTTCCTTTCTGCAGGCAGGGGTGAGCGAACTTACCATGGCTGCCATCGCCAATGGCATGGCATTGCATGGCGGGGTGATCCCCGTCATAGGGACCTTCTTTGTATTCAGCGACTACATGAAGCCGGCGGTCCGGATGGCCGCACTCATGCAGCTTCCGGTAAAATATGTGTGGACCCACGATGCCTTCCGGGTGGGAGAGGATGGGCCCACCCACCAGCCGGTGGAGCAGGAAGCACAGATCAGGTTGCTGGAACACCTGAAGAATCACCAGGGAAAACGATCCATGAGGGTGCTTCGTCCAGCCGATGCCCTGGAGACCGTTGTGGCCTGGAAGATGGCCTTTGAAAATACAGATACACCCACCGCCTTGATTCTCTCCAGGCAGGGAGTGCCGGATCTGCCGGCAGTGCCTGGATCGGACAGGTATAGCGATGCACTGCAGGCCCAGAAAGGGGCCTACGTGGCCAGGGATTGTGAAGGCAGGCCCCAGGTGGTGCTGGTGGCATCGGGTTCTGAGGTGGCCACCTTGTTGGCCGGCACCTCCTTGCTGGAAGAAAGAAAGGGCTTGAAAGTAAGGGTGGTATCGGTGATTTCGGAGGGTGTGTTCCGAGATCAGGCTTCTGCCTACCAGGAGGAAGTGATTCCCGCCGGAATCCCGGTATTCGGACTCACCGCAGGCCTGCCGGTAACCCTGCAGGGTCTGGTGGGTGCCCGGGGAAAGGTATTCGGACTGGAAAGTTTTGGTTATTCGGCACCCTACACCGTGCTGGATGAGAAACTGGGATTCACCGGGGAGAATGTGTACCAGCAGGTATGCAGCATGCTGGGAGTGTAGATGAAAGGATGATCATGGAAAAACAAATTATGGGTATAAAGCTTAGGGGCAGAATATTGGGAATTCTAATGATGCTGATTGCGGTAATGCCCTTGTGGGGACAGAAGATTCCACCGGAAATGCCCAAACTGATTGTGGGGATCACGGTATCGGGCATGCGCTACGACTATCTTTCGGTCTACTGGAACAAGTTCGGGGAAGGGGGATTCAAAAAAATGGCCACCAACGGGGCCAATTGCAAGAATGCCCGTTACAGCTACCTGATCACCGAACCTTCGGTGGGTTATGCTTCCATTGCCACCGGGACCATGCCCAGCGAACACGGGGTGGTATCGGATTTCTGGTACCGAAGACTGACCAACGAGGTGGTGGGTAGCCTGGACGATCCCGAACAGACCTCCGTCGGTGGTTCTTACGGATCGGGCCCCTACTCACCCAGGGCACTACACAGCCTCACCCTGTCCGACGAGATGAGGGTAAAAAGCCGCTTCAAATCCAGGTCCATCGGCATATCCATGGATCCCCAGGCTGCTGTGATGATGGCCGGACATACAGCCAACGGAGCCTACTGGCTCGACCCTGCGCAAGCTAAGTGGATCACCAGCACTTTTTACATGGATTCTCTGCCCGGATGGGTCAATGAATTCAACTCCAAGAATTACCGGGATCTTTACCTGGACCGTACCTGGGAAACCCTCAGGCCCATTGCGGAGTATGAAGAAAGCATGCTCGACAACAATCCCTACGAAACCGGAATCAAGGGACAGATCACCTTTCCCTATGACCTGCACAAGATCAGCAGCACGGGCAGGGAGCAGAAGAACTATCAGGTGCTGATGACCACTCCCTGGGGAAATACTTACACCAAGGACATGGCCATCGCAGCCATAGTGAGCGAAGAACTTGGTCAGCGCGGGGTAAGCGATATCATTCACATCGGGTTCAACACCACCAAATACCTGGCCGAAAACTACAGCACCTGGTCGGTGGAAACCCAGGATACTTATCTGAGGCTGGATCAGGACATCGCCCACCTGCTTACCTTCCTGGACGAACAACTGGGATTGGAAAATGTGTTGATCTACCTGACCGCCGAAAATGCCATGGCAGTGGACCCGCGATATCTTTCAGAGAGTCGCATTCCCTCCGGTTTTTTCAACTACCGCACCAGCGTCTCCCTCTTGAAATCTTACCTGAATGCCATCTATGGCAGGGGTGAATGGGTCACTTTCTACTATGCACAACAGATCTACCTGAATCACCAGCTTATTGAGGATTCCAACCTTTCACTGAAGGAGGTGCAGGACCAGGTGGCCAGGTTCATGATACAGATGGCGGGTATTTCCAATGCGGTTCAGTCCTATATACTTCAACAGAATCACTTTACCGGCGGGGTACTGCACCGGATGCAGAACTCTTACTACCAGAAGCGTTCCGGCGATGTGATCCTCTACCTGACCCCCGGTTGGGTGGAACACAGCCAGTTGGAAGGAGCCTTTTCCGAATTCAAATACGATCCGCACGTGCCCCTGATTTTCTACGGATGGAAAATCAACCGGGTTAGCATTCCCTACAGGGTAAGTCCCACCGATGTGGCCACCTCACTGGCCTCCTTCCTGGAGATATCCATGCCAGACAATGCCACGGGCGGGGTGATCCCCGATCTTATCAAATAGTCGATAAAGTCTGTATAGACTTAAGTCGTAAAGCTGAAAGGAAAGGGGGGCTTATTTGTTGAGGCTGTTCCTGGCCTCACAGAACTCCTTGATGAGTTTGGGCTCTTTTTCGATGGCATTTCCCACCACGATCAGGTCCGCCCCGGCATCAAATACCTCCAGGGCCGTTTCCGGTGTGCGGATGCCTCCACCCACTATCAGGGGGAGTGAGATGTATTTTCGTATGGCGCTGATCATTTCACGGGCCACAGGATAGGCCGCACCGCTGCCTGCCTCCAGGTAGATGGATTTCAATCCCAGCATCTCGCCGGCCATGGCGGTGGCCACGCCGATGTCCGGTTTGTTTCCGGGAATGGGGGTGGAGTTGCTCATGTACTCCACGGAGGTCGATTTCCCGTTTTCGATCAGCATGTACCCGGTGGGGATCACTTCGATGCCGGCCCGGTGCAGATGGGGAGCTGCCAGCACATGGTTTCCGATCAGGAACTCGGGATTGCGGCCAGAGATCAGGGACAGGAACAGGATTCCGTCGGCCCGGTCTGAGAGCTGGAAGCAATTCCCGGGGAACAGGAAGACAGGAAGACTGGTGCCCAGTTTCAGGACAGTGATGGTGATCTCGATGGGATTGAACAGGAGGCTTCCACCTACCAGCAAGAGGTCGGGCGGATTCATGTTGATGTATCCGACCAGATCGTTCAGACCTTTATCGTTGTACCCGTCGGGGTCCACCAGCAGCGCAATGCGCTTTTGGCTCCTGTCTCTCAGCTGATCGTAGAAGCTTTTCATTCCTTCACGCACCAGACCAGTGCATAGTTATCGTGTTGCAAGTATTCCAATTCAAATTCTTCCTTTCCGTTCCCGTTCACCGCATAACCGTCCATGTAGCCGTGTTCTTCGGGAGTAAAGGGTTTGATGGTGATGCCGTCCCTGAAATTAATGTCCTGCTTGTCAAGGATCTTATAGAGGGCCTCCTTGGCGCACCAGTGCAGGTAAAGGTGGAATTTTTCCATCTCGGGATCGGTGGTGATGGTCTCATGATCGTTGATGAACTTGTTGGCCACCTTGCCGATCTTTCCGGACATGTACTCCAGGTCGATCCCCACTCGCTTGTCCTTGCTGATAAGTACCGCAGTGAGATTGTTGGAATGCGAGATGCTTATGTTGTGGGTATTGCCCCGTACAAAAGGCTTGTTTTCGGAATTGTATAGGATGCGGGTATCTTTGCCAATCATGGATTTGACCAAGGCACGGACACTGAGCCATTCTACCTTCCTGCTAATGTTCTTGAAGCTGTCGAGTTTTGCTTTCTCCACATCTACCAGGCTCACCATGCTGTACAGCGAATCAAAATCCTCCGTAATCTCCCACACACCTAAATGGCAATCCGGTAATATTTCTGTTTTCAAAAATACTCCCACGATATTTCTTATCTGATTCCCCGAAACGGGGGTGACAAAGTTAAGCAATTTTGATTAATACTTCCACTGGGTGGTTTCAATCAAATGCATGATGTCCTCCCTAAGAAACTCAATCACCGGATTCAGGGAATCGCGATTGGGACGAATGTTAAAATAAAGCGACCCTCTGAGAAAATGATTTGTGCTGTCGGTGATGAAAAACTGCACTGCAGAGGCCACATCCCCTTTCAGGTCGTATACCATCCCGAACCTGCTCTGTTCCCTGTGAATAAAGGGTGTCTCCTCAATCTCCTGGGCCTTCACCGTATGTTTGTACACCAGCTCACGGCAGTCGGTGATGTAAGCGGTCAGATTGTTTCCCACCGGTTTGTAGCTCAGGTGAATCTTTCCATTTAGCTGGGGGATGGCCACGTTGACCCATCCCTCGTGCCCCCTGGGTCCGCTGTCAATCTCCACGATGGCGTAGTCAGGAATCTCAAACTCAAAGAACTCCTGATCACCGTACAGATGGTAAGTTTTTTCAGGGTAATCGACCCGCAGGTATCCGGCCGGTTTGGGGGTGAAGGACTGCTTACATGAGG
>SPBY01000165.1 GCA_004525825.1 Bacteroidia bacterium | reverse complement strand
GTACATCCACCTTGGGGGTGCGGTAACCATTCCTTTCCGGGGTCTCCATTTGAATGGTTTCTTCGGAGAGTCCTGAGATCAGGGAGAGCATCCTGAGTGAAATTTCTTCCAGCCTGGTATAGCGGTCCAGTTCATAATCATTTTCCGAAAAATGCAGCCCGTTTTCAGCCAGGGACTGCACCTGTTTGGCCAGCTGGAGCAATTCAATTTGCTTGTTCATGTCGCAGGATAGGAGGCCTAAATTTAGCATATTTCTAACTATCTTCGCGGGGTGGAAAAGGGAAAACAAAAGGTGGACCTGAAGGGGAGAAAGCGGCTGCCCGACTGGATGCGGATGCGCATGCCTGGCGGGGACAGCTACATGCATGTGAAAGAGCAGGTTAGTAAGCACCAGTTGCATACCATCTGTTCCAGTGGAAATTGTCCCAATATCGGGGAGTGCTGGGGGGAAGGAACGGCCACCTTTATGATCCTGGGGGAGATATGCACCCGCGCCTGCAAATTCTGTGCTGTCAGGACCGGGAAGCCCTTGATGGTGGATGAGAAGGAACCGGAAAGGCTGGCCAGATCCATCAGCACCATGGGAATCAATCATGCGGTTATCACCTCGGTGGATCGGGACGATCTGGCTGACAAGGGGGCAGGATTCTGGGCCAGGACTATCCGGGTATTGAAGCAGGAAGTACCCGGACTGACCATGGAAACACTGATCCCTGATTTTGATGGCATTCCTGAATTGGTTCAGCTGGTGATTGAGGCAGCTCCCGAGGTGATTTCCCACAACCTGGAGACGGTGGAACGCCTGACCCCTCAGATCCGTTCCAGGGCCAAATACAGACGTAGCCTGGAGGTGATCCGCATGGTGGCCGAGTCAGAGATCACTTCCAAATCGGGCATCATGCTGGGATTGGGAGAGAGGGAAGAGGAGGTGCTCCAATGCATGGACGACCTGGCGGAAGCCGGGTGCGAGGTGCTGACCCTGGGCCAGTACCTTCAACCGACCATGGAGCACATGCCAGTGGAAGATTACATTCACCCCGATAAGTTTGAGTACTACCGGGAACAGGCTCTGGCCAGGGGATTCCGTGCCGTGGAATCGAGTCCGCTGGTGCGTTCCTCCTACCATGCAGAAAAGCACGCATCCATTTCAAAAGAGCATCATGGGCAGTGAGCAAGAACATCCCATTGTATTTGAGGACCTGGGACTGATCGATTACCGGGAGGCATGGGATTACCAGGAGGAGCGATTTAACCGTCTGGTGGACCATAAGCGTCAGCCTGAAGGAAAGGCAATGCCCTCCCAGTACCTCCTTTTCTGTGAGCATCCTCATGTATATACTCTTGGAAAAAGCGGAGATGAGCACAACCTCTTGATTCGGCAGGAGTTTTTAAAGAAGATCGATGCCACCTATTACAAGACCAACCGGGGAGGGGATATTACCTACCATGGACCGGGACAGATAGTGGGCTATCCCATCCTGGACCTGGAAGTGCTGGGTCTGGGTCTGAAACAGTACATTTCTCTCCTGGAAGACTCCATCATTGAATTGCTTGAGGAGTATGAAATCACAGCTACCCAGATGGAGGGTGCCACGGGGGTATGGCTCGATGCCACCCACCCTGTCAAGGCCAGAAAAATATGTGCCATCGGGGTTCGGTCGGGCAGGCATGTCACCATGCATGGATTTGCCCTCAATGTAAACACCAATCTGGAATACTTCACCTACATCAATCCCTGTGGTTTTGAAACCAAAGGGGTGACTTCCATGGCCAAAGAGCTTGGCAAGCCCCTTGACTTTGAGCTTATCAAGAAACAACTCCAGGTCATTCTGATGCGGACATTACTTTCTGAAACCCCATAATTATTCCGGCAAGCCCTCTTCCAGTTCAACCAGCAGGCGTAAGGCTTCTTCCCTGCTGGTTCCGCATACCTCCGCGTCGGCTTTGAAAGCATCGCATACCCAGGGCCTCCCGGGCTGACCGTAGATCAGACAGCGGAAATCTTCCGAAAGATGGATGCAGGCTACTCCCCCGGGTTTCCCCTGGGGCATGCCCGGAATGGGAGAGGAGATGGAAGGAGCAATGCAACAGGCCCCGCAGTGTTCACGGCATTCCATGGAACAAATATATCCATAGTTTCAATTCAGGGCTATATTTACGAAGCAAGCTGGCATTTTTTAGCGAGTAAGCGAGCTAAACAAGCACCTTGCTAGGAAATATAGCCCTGAATGGAGGGGAAGTGTATTTATTACCTGTTTTTACGCGGATAGAAGTCGGGTGAATAGTTTTTCAGTTTCTCCTTCCGGGCCTTCACCTTTGCATCGTTTTCGTAGAAGAGGGTTTCGTCGTGCTGACTCAAATCGAGCCCCACATCTTCGTAGAGGCTGGGAACTCGCATGGGGACGATTTTATTGGTGATCCAGAATAGTAGCAGAGAACCCCCAAAAGCAAAGGCGGATACCAGCACCAGGGCCAGCAGATGGAACAGGAAGGTGGTGGTTTCTCCGTGAATCAAGCCCACTTCTTCGGCAAAAACGCCCGTCAGAAGCATGCCAGTCATTCCCCCGATGCCGTGGGCCGGAAATACATCCAGGGTATCGTCCACGCCCCTGCGGGAGAAGTAAAAGATCATCCGGTTGCTGGCAATGGCTGCGGCTCCTCCGATAAATATACTGGCTCCCACGCTGACGAAACCTGCAGCCGGGGTGATGGCCACCAGTCCCACCACTGCACCCACACAGGCTCCCAGGGCAGAAGGTTTTCTGCCTTTGACTCCGTCAAAGAAGATATATACCAACATGGCCGAGGCCGAGGCAGTGTTGGTGTTCAGCAGGGCCTTCACTGCCACATCGGATGCTCCAAGGGCAGAGCCGGCGTTAAACCCAAACCAACCGAACCAGAGCAATCCGGTTCCGAGAAGCACAAAGGGAATGTTGGCCGGGTAGGAGGGTTTTGCGTAATCGCGGCGGGGACCGAAAAAGAAGGCGCCGGCCAGGGCGGCCATACCAGCCGACATATGGATCACGGTACCCCCGGCAAAATCCAGGACTCCCCAGTTGCGCAGGAAGCCATTGGGATGCCAGGTCCAGTGGGCGAGGGGACAGTAAATAAAGATCATGAACAGCGTCATGAAGATCATCAAGGCAGTAAATTTGACCCTTCCGGCAAAAGAACCGGTGAAGAGGGCAGGGGTGATGATGGCAAATTTCAGCTGAAAGAGTGCAAAGAGCGCCAGGGGAATGGTGGCCGCGAAATCGGGATCGGGGGCCCCGCCTACTCCTTTGAACATAAAGAAGGTGGCAGGATTCCCAAAGAGTCCGAAGCCCTCCCTTCCTACACTCTCACCAAAGGCTAGGCTGAATCCGAAGACCACCCAGAGAATGCTGATCAATCCCATGGCTATGAAACTTTGCAGGATGGTGGAGATCACGTTCTTGGGTTTCACCATGCCCCCGTAAAAGAATCCCAACCCGGGAGTCATCAGGAACACCAGTGCGGTGGAAGCAAGCATCCAGGCTGTATCCCCGGCATCAATTCCGGAAGTGTCTCCTGTGTCGAAACTAAAGGGGAAGATGATTCCAAGAAGGGCAATGATACCAAAGGCGATCAATGCAAAGAGCCATTGTTTTTTCATAGGACTATTTATTAAATAACATTTACAAATATAAGAATATTCATAAGTCACCCTTTATTTTTATGGGGTGTTTATTTAATAAACAGTAAAAAAATACGAACAGGTATATAAAATATGGGGGGGGTAAGTATAAAAATATATAATCTATTTTAGCGGCCCATAAGGAAATCATCCATTTTCTTAGCCACCCGACGCCCGGAAGCGATGGCAGTGACGACCAGGCTGGCACCGTTGGCGGCATCTCCGGTGGCAAAAAGCTTCTCCAGGTTGGTAGACATCTCCTGGTTCACATGAACGTTCTTCCTGAGGTTAAGTTCCACACCCAGTTCGGTGAGCAATCCCTCGTGAACAGGGTGTACAAAACCCATGGCTAGTAATATGAGGTCAGCTTCAATCTTCTCACTGGTACCGCTTAGCTCTTTCATCTGATAACTTCCATTCATCCTGTCCCAGGCCACCTGCTGCACTTCGGCATGGGTCACCCGCTGCTGCATACCTAAGAATTTCACTGTAGAAAGGTTCCATCTTCTCAAGCATCCCTCTTCGTGGGAGGTGGAAGTTTTCAGGGTCTTTGCCCAATAGGGCCAGGGATTGTCATCTGCACGCTTGACCGGTGGTTCGGGAAGGATCTCAATCTGGGTGACGCTTTTTGCACCTTGCCTGGTGGCTGTGCCCACGCAGTCGGAGCCAGTATCCCCGCCACCGATGACCAGTACTTTACGCCCCTCTGCGGTGATTCGATTGTCATAGGCAATGTAGGTGCCATCGTTCACCCGGTTCTGTTGGGTGAGGTATTCCATGGCAAAATGAATACCGTCCAGTTCCCTTCCTTCCACTTCCAGATCCCTGGGGTGCATGGCACCAATAGCCAGGCAGACTGCATCATACTTTTTCATGATCTCCTTGCCGCTGATGTCCTTTCCCACTTCTACTCCGGTCATCACCTTAAGGCCTTCGGCTTCCATCAAGTTCAGCCGACGGTCAATAGTACGCTTATTCAATTTGAAATCGGGGATTCCGTAGCGAAGCAATCCCCCGATCTTCTCATCCTTTTCAATCAAGGTGACCGAGTGGCCTGCCTTATTCAACTGGTCGGCTGCTGCCATGCCTGCCGGTCCGCTTCCTATCACCGCCACCTTTTTGCCGCTTCTCACCTTGGGCGGATCTGGTTTGATGTAGCCCTCGGCAAAAGCTTTCTCCACGATGGCGACTTCATTCTCCCGGATGGTGACCGGCTCTTCATTGATATTCAGTACACAGGAGTGTTCGCAGGGTGCCGGGCAGATCCTGCCTGTAAACTCAGGAAAGTTATTGGTAGAATGGAGCCGGTCGTTGGCCCCTTTCCAGTCACCACGGTAGAGCAGGTCGTTCCATTCGGGGATCAGGTTGTCCACCGGGCAGCCCCAGTGGCAGAAGGGAATGCCACAATCCATGCACCTGGATGCCTGGAGCTGACGATCTTCTGAATTAAGCACCTGTTCCACTTCGGAGTAGTCCCCGGTGCGCTCGTGGACCGGTCTGTTACCGGCCGGTTTTATGCCTATTTTTAAAAATCCTTTAGGATCTGCCATGTTTCCTTCTTTTATACGTCGCCAATCATTTCCACATCGGTTTCCACTTTGGCCAGCTTCCGCTTGATCTCTTCCAAAGCTATTTCCTGCAACACTTTCTTGTACTCGTAAGAGACCACCTTAATAAAACGGTTTATATAATCATCCATGTGGGTCAGGATCTTTTCGGCCACCCTGCTGCCAGTAAATTCATAATGACGGGCAATAAGATCCGAAAGCTCTTTCTTGTCATTCAGATCTTCCACAAGGGATAGCTCCACCATGCCCATGTTGCAGTAGTAATCGAAATCTCCCTCCTCATCCAGCACATAGGCCACTCCACCACTCATTCCTGCGGCAAAGTTCCGACCGGTTTTGCCCAGAACCACCACACGCCCCCCGGTCATGTATTCGCAACAGTGGTCCCCCACACCTTCTACCACAGCTGTAGCGCCGCTGTTCCTTACAGCGAACCTTTCCCCGGCCACTCCAGAGATATATATTTCCCCCGAGGTGGCACCATAGAGGACTGTGTTTCCAATGATGATGTTCTGATCCGATTCAAAGGTGGAACCCTCCGGAGGAACCACCAGGATTCGTCCACCAGATAACCCTTTGCCCAGGTAGTCGTTGCTATCTCCCTCCAGGTAGAATTCCACTCCGGATACCAGGAAGGCTCCGAAACTCTGTCCGGCCGATCCCGCAAACCTCACCTTGATACATCCGTCGGGCAGCCCTTCGCTGCCATATTTCCGGGCAATGGTGCCTGAAAGCATGGCCCCGGTGGTGCGATCGGTATTCCGGATGGGCAGGTGAATGGTCACTTCCTCCTTGTTTTCGATGGCCGGGGCACTTTGCCGGATCAGCTCATGGTCGATCACGCCTTCCAGTTTATGATGTTGATCCTCTGTTTTATACAGGGGATTGCGCTTGGCAGCCGGCAGGAAGGCGGTCAGATCGCTCAGATCCAGGTGTTTGGTCTTCCAGTGGGTGATGGCTTCGTTTCGTTCCAGAAGGTCGGATCTTCCCACAATTTCGTCAAAGGTACGGAAGCCGAGTTCTGCCAGGTATTCCCGAACCTCTGTGGCCACAAAGCGGAAGTAGTTTTCCACGAAGTCGGCCTTCCCGCGGAAACGCTTTCTGAGTTCCGGATTCTGAGTGGCCACACCTACCGGACAGGTATTGAGGTGGCACTTGCGCATCATCACGCAACCCAGCACCACCAGGGCGCTGGTGGCAAAGCCGAACTCTTCGGCCCCCAGGAGGGCCGCCATGATCACATCCCGTCCGGTTTTCATCTGTCCGTCGGCCTGAAGAACCACTCTCTTGCGGAGGTTATTCATTACCAGGGTCTGCTGGGTCTCTGCCAGTCCGATTTCCAGAGGCAACCCTGCATGTTTGATGGAGGAGGTGGGACTGGCCCCGGTACCGCCCTCTGCACCACTGAT
>SPBY01000531.1 GCA_004525825.1 Bacteroidia bacterium | reverse complement strand
ATGAAGCTCTTTTTCATGATTCTATCCTCCTATTTTAATTGTTTGCAGATCATGGCCAGCCGTAAGGCTTTCCAGCTTCAGAGTGATGTTCCCAGGTTTTTCCATTTGTATGATCAGCGTTGTTTTAACTCGCGAATTTCCTGCTACACGGGAGATAGGTGTTCTTCGATATCCCGAAATGAACTCTATCTGCTCTCCTTCCAGGGAGAGGACTGCGGGTGCAGGTTGCATGTTCCTGCTTCCCATATCTGTGGGAAAAGGAATAAATGCACGGTTTTCAATCCAGATATCCAGTTGATATATGCCGTTGCCCTTTGCGTTTGTTTGAATTTCATATATATGTAAGTCGGGCAATTCCCCGGTCAGGTTCAAGATCCAGGGTATGTGAAGGCTTAAAAGGGAATCTGCCCAATCATAAGGTGGAGTGGTGCCAAGGTAGGGTACAAATCCACCAATTTCCACGGATCCCAGTGTGGGGTGATCAAATGATTCCCATTCCACAAATCCTTTTTTCCCGGGCTGACTGTCTAAATGGGCAAGCATAGCCTCTTCCAGCTTGACCGTCCCGCTATCCTGTTTGCTTATTCCCCAGAGGTCCATGCTGAATACCGGAACTCCCACCTGAAAGTATCCCCAGAGTTCCATGGAACCATCTGAGGCAGGCATAGGATCGATCCGTTCTCCATCGACCCCCTGCTCCTTCAGATAAGATTTATAGGCTTTAGCATATTTCTCATAAAAAAGAAGATCCCCTTCCTGAGGGTTGAGTGCAGCTCCTAACCCGAGGAAACCTGCAATCATGCTCTCATCTATATACTCTTGTGGATTTTCAGCCTTGAAAATTTCTACCAGCTCAGTCAGGGTATAGGTCTTATTCTGATCCAGATTAAACTCCCTGGCTTGTCTTTCTGATAATTTGATCTTGCTGAGGTCTGCCTCACCCTTTCTCCCTCCTTTAGGTGGTGTATAGCACCAGTTGGTTGAACCCAGTGAGACGATCATAGCGATTTCGGGATGTTCGAAGACAAATTTCATAATGGCATAGGATTCAGGTGTTGAACCCGGGAACATGCCTCCATCTGTAGTATAATGCTTGAATAGCTGCGGGAAATTAATTCCCACATTGGTACCTCCTGGTCCATCCTCATTGTATTTGCCATCGTCATCATCGTCGGTCCCTTCAGAATAGATTTTATATACCCCCTGCTCGCCCTTTTTTGGATCGGCTTTTTGCATGAGTCTCGGATCTTTGTCAGAGATGATCCATTCACCATCGGGATGAATCACCCTCATCTTGGTAATCCATCCATCCCCGTTGAGATCATTCACTCCGTCTTCATCAGTTTGCTCATCCAGATCATCGTTGCATGGGAAATCGTTTCTGGAATCCTCAATCAAAGGAGATCTAAAAAACTTTGCTGCTGCGTCCGGGTTTCCAAGGGGCAGGATGTACCAATTCAGAGATTCATAATGTGCCGGATCGGATAGTATGGTCTCAGATAGCTTAATGGCTCCTTCAGTAGTCAGCGGCCTGTTGCCTTCAAGATTTGCTCCCACAAAAATGGAAGGAAAGACTTGCTTCTTGGATTCGGAGTCCTTTCCAATTCTTATAAGGTAAATGGGCCTTTCTCCAGGTGAGCTTGCAATCTGGGTAGAAGTAAGCACTCCCGGATGCCTATCCTCAAGTTGTTTTATCCAGCTAAGCACTTGATCCGGTGTATGATAACCGGATGTCTGGGCTTGTGAAATTTCGGGAAAAACCAGGATCGATACAAGGAGGAAACAATTTAGCAGGACGAAAGATCTTTTCATTGTGTGATATTTATGAGCATGAATCTACAAAAAAAAGTAAGACAAACCGGGCGGTTTATCCGAACTCAGCAATGGACTTGAGCGAGTCCATGTTGGCAATCTGTATGGTCTTGCCGTAGATCTTCAGAATCCCATCCTTTCGGAATTCGCTTAAGGTACGAATCACGTTCTCTGTGGTCATTCCCACATACTCGGCCATCTCTTTCCGGGAAAGGGGAAGGTCGAACTCATCGGATGAGTAGACATCTTCTGAGAAATACAAGAGCAGGTATGCAACCCTTCCCCTGAGGTGCTTTACACGGATCTGAAGAGAATCCAGGATCAGTTTATCAGTCATCCGGCTCATTTTACTGAGAAGGTTCAGGGCCAGTCTCCCATTATCATTGATAAGGGACCTGACCTCCTCCATCTTCAGGCTGCAGGTGACCGAATCTTCGAGTGCTACTACGGAATAGTTATACCTCTGATTGGAGAATACACTCAGCAGACTTACATAGTCCATGGGCTTTGCAATGGAAATGATCTGCTCCTTTCCTGACGTATCGGTACGGAGAAGCTTAACAAGACCGCTTTTCAGGTAGCTGAACTCCCGAATTTGAGTACCCTCCTTGATGATGGATGCACCCTGGACGTAATCTCTTTCCACCTTTCCGGTACAAACTATGTCAAGTTCATCCCCGTCCAGGTTGTCCACAAACAATTCCCTTAACTCACAATACTCACAAGTGCAACCGGGGTCCCTTGTCATTCTCAAATGGTGTTGATTAACATATCCCGAAATGATAGTTGTCATGTTATGACATTTATCATATCGTTTGCTGAATCACAAAGCAAATCTAGCGTTATTTTTGTAACAGTACTTCCTGCAAAGTACTTATTGGGATAATAACACATTAATAAAATAACAAATAGTAATATTATGAAAAAGATTTTAATACTGGGCGGTGGAACTGCTGGTACCATGATGGCCAACAAGCTTTTCAAAGCACTTGATCGTCAGGAGTGGGAGATTACCATTGTGGATCAGCACAAGACACATTACTACCAGCCTGGATTCTTATTTATTCCATTTGGCATCTATAACAAAAGTGATGTAGTCAAACCCAAGGGTGATTTTTTCCCAGCAGGTGTAAAAGTGATTTACCAGGAGATTGACAAGATTGAAGGGGAGGAGAACAAGGTTCATCTTATGGATGGCACCTGCCTCAAGTATGATTTCATGAT
>SPBY01000278.1 GCA_004525825.1 Bacteroidia bacterium | reverse complement strand
TGGAGATTAGCTGTGCCGAGCATCCCGACAGCATTGTAGCCATGGTTTTCAGGGACTAACCCTTGTAAAGCCTAAATATAACAAGATGAGAAATAAGATACTCCTTCTTGCGGGACTGTTATTGCTCTTGTTGCTTACCGCTTGTACCTCAGTGAAACGATTCAAATCGGCCGATTACAGGGGAACGGACAATGCCCTGGTGGATGTGGAACTATTTAGCTCCAGGCTAGCCGCGGAGTCGGTCCCTCAGCAGGAAATGAACCTGTGGAACCTGAGTGCTAATGCGCAGACACGCCTGGTTCAGATTCTGGATGAAAGGTATCCCGACAATGCCCAGTTCATGAATGCCATGAGCAGGAATTATCAGCTAAGTGGAGATTCCCCAGCGGAGGTTTTTACGAGGAAGGAGCTCCTGATGGTGTTTTCAATTAACAAGCAGCGTGACTATCCCAGGATAAATGATTCGGCAGGTCGTTTTTCTCCTGCTGACCGGATCGAGTACCTGAAGCTCACCCTTGAGATTCCGGAGGAGAATAATCTGAGATTTACCCGGTGGAACCGGTATGCCACAGAGTACGGGGAGGTGGAAATAGCTGATGTGAGCTTTTCCAGGAGCCTCGAGCTGGATGCTAGTGGAGATCCGGGGGGTGTCGATTTGAGCGGCAAGGCTTCTCTGAACCGAAGTGAAAAGCAGGTGATTGAAACCAGATACCTGAAACTAAATGGCAGCCTCAGCGAAACCCAGGTGGTGCTGGAGGAGGAAGGTACCCGCGGAACGGATCTGACGGGGAACATTTCTGCCGATATTTCCTTGGAGTTTGGAGGTTTTCCGGAAAGGGTGGTGGTGCCATTTTTCTCGGATTCCGGAGGGATGGTGATTCAATTCAATGATGTATTGGTACCTGCCCTGGAGTTGGCCCCTGATACACTTTTTGCCAAACTCACCTTGGAATATATCTACCGCCATGTGCAATCGGGCTGGCTCACCTATGCTGAATGGGACGATAAGGTGGAATATTATGAGGGCACGGTGCATAAGCGGGTGCCACTTTTCACCAAACAGGATTACCTCCCTGGATTTTACTGTATAGGTGTGGAGCAGGAAGAGAGGATTGCATTGAAAGTCAAGCACGAAAATGGCAAAGAATACCTGATGCAGTTCCTGAATTACCCCTCTGCCAGCCGCTTTCTGGAATGGCTTTCAAACCCGGTCCGTGAACCCTTGCGCCCTGTTTTCATTGGTGCCAGCCAGCTGATTTTCAAAGGCCAGCCTGTCACTCCTGCTAAGATAGTTGAAGAGCAGCTGAAGGTGATGCCTGTGCACTGAAGGATCTGGTTCTATTTCCCCCCGTACCAGAATCCACGGTTCCAGCTGTGGTCCTGAAGCCTGAGCATCATGTCTTCTGAAATCTCCGGAAGTTCTGAGATGGCCGTATTCTGAACAGCCTGGTTCCGGTTTCTGATCCCGGGGATCACGGTGGACACTGCCTCATGTGTAAGGGCAAACTTCAGGGCCAGTTCAGGCATGGAGTAAGCACTTTTCTGAAACTCCTTTTTGATTTTTTCGGTTCGCTTCACTCCCCGCTCCAGCCGGTCCCCGGCAAAATAGTTGCTTCTGAAATCACCTGGTCCAAAGGTCTCATTGCCGGTGTATTTACCGGTGAGTACGCCTTCGTCAAAAGCCACCCTTACGATGATGCCCGTCCCGGTTTCCACTGCCACAGGAAAGAGCTGGGCTGCCGGCTCCTGTTCAAAGATGTTGTAGATGACCTGCAGCACATCTACCATCCCATCCCGCATCAGCTGGATCACACAGTTTTGGTCGTGCTCGGGGGTAGAGATGCCAATCTGCTTTATCAGTCCTTCCGATTTCATTTTCTGAAGAATCTCCAGGGCAATGGGTCGGTCGTTCCAGGCCCTGGTCCAGGTATGCAGCAGCAAAACATCCAGGCTTTCGATCTGAAGCTTGCTAAGTCGCTCCTCCACATTTTCACGCAGGTATTTTTCAGAGTAGCGCTCCTCTATCCTGCAGTAGGGAGAGGGGGGCCATTTGCCCTCTGCCGGGGGAGTTTTGGTGCAGACATATACGGTTTCGGACCTGGATTTCAGAAACTCCCCGATAATCCTTTCCGATTTCCCATTGCCATATCCGGCAGCCGTATCGATAAAATTTACTCCCCGGTCCAGGGCAGTTTCCAATGCTTCCAGGGAGTCCTGTTCACGCTGGTCACCCCAGCTTCCTCCTATGGCCCAGGCCCCGAATCCAATCTCTGAAACTTTCAGGCCGGTATTACCAAATTTGCGGTATTTCATCTTTTTTTCTTTCTAAGATAATGGATTTGTCCTTAAAAGGGGGAATTTATTACCTTGGGATTTCAATTAACAGATCAAGCCATAAACCAGACAAGTTCCATGAAACGTTCAGAGCACAAAGGTCAGAATATCTCCAGAAGAGGCTTTTTTAAAAATGCAGGTATTGGTACCGCTGCCATTGCGGGAATGCCCCTGCTGGCAAATTCCTGTTCAAGCGAATCCTCCATTAGCAGGATCGATAACTTCTTCTCAAAGGGCGATGTGGTCCTTTTCCAGGGCGATTCCATCACCGATGCCGGAAGGAATAAGAAAAGAGAGCTTCCCAATAATGCGGGCTCATTTGGAGGTGGGTATGCTCACCTCACTGCCTCCTGGCTACTGGAAGCACTGGCAGCCAAGGAGCTGACCATCTATAACCGGGGCATCAGCGGCAATAAGGTCTACCAGCTGGCAGATCGCTGGGACAATGACTGTATCAATCTGAAACCAAATGTGCTGAGTATTCTTATTGGGGTGAATGACTACTGGCATTTCCGGAACGGGAATTACGATGGTACCCCAGAGATCTATGCTTATGATTTTCGCAAGCTACTGGAGCGGACCCGGGAAGCCTTTCCTGAAATCAAACTGGTCATTTGCCAGCCCTTCATCCTTACCGGAACAGAAGCAGTGGATGAGACATGGCTGGAGCCTTTCAGCGCCTACCAGGAGATTGCCAGGAAGATATCGGATGAATTTGAAGCCACCTGGGTACCTTTTCAGGATGCCTTTAACAAGGCCATAGAAGTGGCCCATCCAACTTACTGGGCCAACGATGGGGTACACCCCTCCATGGCCGGGGCACAGCTAATGGCAAATACCTGGCTGGAGGCGATTTAGATAGTTAGAAAGTTGGCTTACCTGGCCAGATTGTACTCTTCCTGCAATTCGGTGAAAATCTCCTTCACGGTGGTGATTTTATTTACCCTTCCTGCGTTGGAACCTACAAAAGCAAATCCGTCTGCAAAGTTTCCCTTAAATGCGGAAAACAGGGCATCGGCGATGCAATACATGGTTGTTTTGGGATTGCAGGACCGGAGGCAGTTGTGTTTGCAGCCCGTAGGACGTCTCTGTCCATCCTCTGCTTCCTGGAGGAAGCGGTTAAAAATGGTTCTCCCGGGCATGCCCACCGGGCTTTTAATGATCTGAATATCTTTTTCGTTGGCATCAACCACGGCCTGCTTGAACTCCTGGGATGCATCGCATTCTTCGGTGGCCACAAACCTGGTTCCAAGTTGTACGCCAGTGGCTCCCCTTTTCATGATGCTGTGGATATCCTTGCCGGTAAACAATCCTCCCGCTGCTATGACGGGTACCTCCTTATTGAACTTTTCCTTGATCTCCTGGGCCACTTTAACTACTTCATCCACGAGATTTTCCAGTTTGTTGCTCACATCCTGAAGGGCTTCTGACTTAAATCCCAGGTGGCCTCCTGCTTTGGGGCCTTCCACCACGAAGGCATCGGGCAGGTAGTCATAATTCTGCTTCCATTTCTGGGTGATGATGTTTGCTGCCCGACCTGATGAAACAATGGGGACCAGCATGGTCTTCTGACCCTTCACCAGGTAGGAGGGCAGATCCAGGGGAAGTCCGGCGCCGGAGAAAATGATATCAATGCCTTCCTCAATGGAGGTCTTCACCAGGTCCGAAAAATCGGTCAGCACAGCCATGACGTTTACTCCCAGTACCCCGCTGCTCAATTCACGCGCTTTGCGGATTTCCCGTCTGACTCCTTCAATATTCGCCTTCTTCCAGCTCAGGTTGCTTTGCTGGCCGGTCATGCCGATGCCCACGGTGGAAATTATCCCTACACCCCCCATGTTGGCCACAGCAGAAGCCAGTTTGGAGAGTGATATACCAATGCCCATCCCTCCCTGGATGATGGGGACATGTATTTCTAAGTCTCCTATTTTCAGTGATTTCATTTTCATGGTGTCAAATGTACTCTATGAATTAATAGGTGATGATGCTTTGGGGTGAATTTACACTGAAAGGGATGAAATATGTAATTTGATTCTATCTTTATATGATGAAGAGGCGCTGTAACAAACCCTTTCCTCCCTCGAAAATCCCCTTCTTTTATGGCTGGGTCATCCTGGCGGCCGGAACCATTGGAATCTTAATGAGCATCCCGGGACAGACCATGGGAGTGTCGGTATTTACCGAGAACCTGTTATCTGATTTGCAGATAAACCGGAACAATCTGAGCCTGGCCTACCTGGTGGGGACCCTGTCGTCGGGCTTGATGATTACAAGAGCTGGAAAACTATATGATAAACATGGTGCCCGTGTAATGTCTTTTATTTCGGGGGTGATGCTGGGCCTGATGCTGGTCTACCTGACCCGGGTGGACCGCCTGGTGGATGCCATGGTAAACTCTCGCCTACTTTCCCCCATTCTTTCCACTTTCATACTGCTAGCCATTGGCTTCTGGGGCATCCGCTTCTTTGGCCAGGGGCTGTTGACCATGGTTTCGAGAAACATGGTAATGAAATGGTTCAACCGGAGGCGGGGACTGGCCAATGCGGTACTTGGAATTTTCTCTGCCCTGGGCTTTTCCGTGGCACCAAAAATACTGAGCCAGATCATTGACCGGCTTGAATGGAGGGGCGCATGGATCTTTCTTGCAGTGCTTGTCGGGGTGATATTTGCGGTCTTTGTATTGCTTGTATTCAGGGACAATCCTGAGGATTGTGGATTGGTGGCCGATGGAAAGATGAAGGAACGGAAGAGGCGCCAAAGACCTCCCAGCCTTCCCGATCATGATTTTACACTGAAGGAAGCCAGGAAGACCATGGCCTTCTGGGCCTTTACACTGGCCCTTTC
>SPBY01000655.1 GCA_004525825.1 Bacteroidia bacterium | reverse complement strand
AGGCCAAGCTGCTCGGCCCTGATTTTTACATTGAACCCTTCCAGGGGATAGATCTTTGAGTCCCTGATATCATAGTTAAAATTGTATGCCAGTACAAAATAGTTTAACCTGTTGCTGCCTCCTCCCAGATAATTGGGATTGACAATGGCCACAGAGTCCGTCACCTGGTAATCGTAATACTGTAAATCCAGGGAATGGGTGGTAAAGTATTTCCGCCTGTAGCTATATCTGGCAAAAGCATTGACCCGGACCTGTGCAGGACTTTCCCAGGGTTTGTATTCCACCGGTATATTGTGCCGGGTGGCAACATTTACCACATTCTGTTGATTTATATTGAAGCCGGCGGACAAGCCGTGCCGCTGGTTTTTTCCCAGGTTCGGAAAAGAGTAGGCAAGGGAGTACTGCTTGATGTACCCCAGCCTTATTTTTGCGGAAAGAAGGTCGTTTCTTCCCGTGAAATTGTTCCATTTCAACCAGACGCCATAATTGATTTTCTCCCAGTCTTTGTTCTTAATGAAAGCGCTGAAATTCCTGTCTGCATACTCAAGAATCGGAATAGGCCAGATATACCAGCGCTCGATGACCTCAATATTCACGTCGATCCTGTTTTCGCCCAGGTGGGTGATCCCAAAATTTACGAAATTAAACAAGGCCAGGTTTAAGAGGTTGTCCTTGCTTCTCTGAAGGGAGGGCAGAAGCTGCATTTTCAACACTGTATCGCCCTCGGAGAATATCAACTCCCTCAGAATCACATGATCCTTGGTAATTTTGTTGCCCTGGATATGAATCTCGTTAATGAACAGTTTGTCATCGGCAATCACCAGGGGTTCCTGAGCCAGAATATTTGTTGCATGACCTAGCAGAAAACAGACTATCAACACTTTAAACGTCTTTGCCATATGCATCATGCTCAGGGATGCAAGGTAATAAATTATTTAAACGTATTTTTGAAGATAAAAGTCATGCCATGAGAGTGATATTCGCAGTTTCCATCTTAAGCATCCTGCTTCTGCCGGTGGCCGGTCAGCAGCATGTTCATTCTCTGAATCCCCCCTACAAACAGTTAAAAGTCAGCGGAAATATTCACCTGAGACTGGTGCCTTCTGACAGCACTTTCCTGGAGTTTGAAACGGAAGAATTTCCTGAATCGCTGACCATAGAACAGGATAAAAACCAGCTTTTACTGAAAAGTAAAACTGAAATAAGCCAGTCCCCCGCCATCGTGATCAAGCTGCACCACACTAGTCTGGACCGCCTGGAAATAACCATGGGGGCTGTTGTTCAATCGGCCGATACGCTTCATTACGATGTCCTCTCCCTGAAGGTAGAGACAGGGGGAAAGGCGGAAATTACCATAGCTGCCGATTCTCTGAATGCCCGGGTGAGCCAGGGTTCCGACATTATTCTCTATGGTAGCGCACGGAGCATCCAGGTAAATGCCAATACAGCGGGAAACTTCCTGGCCTATGAGCTTCAGACTGAAAATGCATGGGTGAAAGCTTCCACCGCTTCACAGGTGAAGGTATACGCAAGGAGGCTTCTGAATGCCAATGCTTCCGGGAAATCATTTATAGCTTACCGGGGTGAGCCGGCGGTGAAAGAGTTTACATCCAGCCTCGGAGGAGAAATTAGTCCACGGACTGAATAAGTGCCGTGGCCAGTTTTAAATCGGCAGGGGTGGTGATCTTGATGTTTTCAGGGTTCCCTTCTACCAGTTTTACATGGCCGAATAGCGATTCATACACCGAGGCATCATCTGTGAATTCAAGGTCGCTGATCTGATGGTAGGCCTGCTTTATCATTGAGGACTGAAATACCTGAGGAGTTTGCACCCTGCGGAGCAGGGTCCGGTCTACCGGGGTGGATCCTTCCGCTGCATCGAGCATTCTGACCGAATCCTCCAGAGCAATCACTGGAACCCCGCTGCCCCACTTGACTGCAGCTGAGTAGCTGCGCTCCAGGGTTCCCTGGCTCACCAGTGGCCGAACCGCATCATGTATTCCTACCACCATCCCATCTGCCACATGGACCAAGCCGTTATTTACAGAATCATACCTGCATTTGCCTCCGTGGGCTACAGTGACCCATGAAGTAAGTTCATATTTGTCACTTATGGCGTTCCAGTGATCCCGGTGTGAAGGGGCCAACACCACCACCACTTTCATGCTGGCATCAAAGAGCAGAAATTTCTCCAGTGCATGTACAATCAGGGGTTTCCCAACAAGCTCCAGGTACTGTTTTGGAAGCTCCGTCCCCATGCGGATACCCGACCCCCCTGCTACAATGATTGCAGCTCTTCTCATTTGAAATAACTATCAATCAGTT
>SPBY01000409.1 GCA_004525825.1 Bacteroidia bacterium | reverse complement strand
TGAAAGTCGTTTGCCGAATTTGCGTGCGATAAGCAATTGATTCACATAAGAGAGCCTGGAGCTGAACAGGTTGTCAAGTTCCGTATCGCTCCATTTCAAGGTATTCACGAAGATCCCACTATACAGGGTGAGTGACAAGGGGATATTTTTCACTCCCTTTTGTTGTCTCAGCAACTTGATCTTCACTGCACCGTCATATGTTTTTTCATAAGAGTTGCGGCCGAAAGTGAGTCCGA
The DNA here is from genome assembly GCA_004525825.1 of Bacteroidia bacterium. Taxonomy (GTDB): domain Bacteria; phylum Bacteroidota; class Bacteroidia; order Bacteroidales. Next base: position 3,590 of record SPBY01000409.1, on the reverse strand, counting down.
CCCTTTCACCGATCCCATACTCAAGCCCCAGCCGGTTATGAGCCTGGTCCAGTCCAAAAAAATCATACATACCGCCCCTGATGTCTCCGAAACGGTGTGAGATAATGAAAGTAAGATCCCCCTTCACAGGGGTCTCCACCGACTGGCCCAGCACCACCCGGGTGGATTTAAAAGTACTCAGAGCATAGGCAGGATGAGGGGTAGACTCCAGCGCTCTTAACATGGAATCCAGATCTTGTGCTGCCAGCTGCATGATACTGAGTGGCAGGAGGAGCAAAACAATATGAAAGTTTTTTTTCATCATACTTAATTCTCCGGGGCTCCCTGCTCTATCCATATATTAATAAGCAGCCGTTCACACTCCGGCAATTGTGGCAGCTGGTAGGGCATCTGGGGATAACCCGGAAGGTGATTGACCACTCCGTTCAGGCGTCCGTCGTTCACCACAATAAGCTCCAACTCGTAAATATCGTGCCTGACTCCGTTGTAGTGCAGGTCCACATTATGACAGGGAACACAATTCTTAGCCAGGATCTCCTTAATGGGATTTTCCCAGGTAACAATGGAAATATCACATTCCACAATCCCGTAAAGATCTTCTTCACTGTTGAAAGCACACGAGGAGAAAACAGATACTAAAAATGCAAGGATTATAGCTGCTCCAGCGATGGGCACTTTTTTCATAGTCAGGTGCTTTGGATGCTAACAATATAAAACAAAAATTACAGAGTGTTTGTCGAGGACCCTAATAAAAAGCCGGTACCCATTTGAAGGATACCGGCAGTTCTTAGGTCCGACATTAAGGCCCAACCAGGCCTTAGACATTATTCGTAATGCAGTGCCAAAGCCGGATTGATGCGTGCTGCCTTAAGCGAGGTGACAGTGACTGTCACCATGGCAATCACAATGGCCAGCAAGGCTGCTATGATAAATAGCAAAGGCTGAAATCCCACGTTATAAGGGAAATCCCTCAACCAGTCCTGCATCATAAAGTATGCCACAGGCATGGCAATCACAATGGAAATCCCCACCGCATAGCCCACACTTTTTGAAATGACGGTGACTATATTGGTCTCGGTGGCTCCCATCACCTTTCGTATACCTATCTCCCGGATCCGTTTCTGTGAATTGTAGAGGGTGAGTCCAAATAAGCCCAGCGAAGCGATAAAAATGGCCAGGATGGAGAAGATCATGGTGATGGAACCGGTACGCTTCTCCTCCGCGTAATGTTTTTCCAGTTTCTCATCCAGGAAAAAATATTGCAGGGGTTGATCCCCGGCAAAATCTTTCCATGTTTCCTCGATGTGATTCAAAGCGGCTTCAATGTTTTCTTTGCCCCCTGCCAGCCTTAAAGTAATGTATCCTCCCGAATCATAGGTTTTTAACATTATTATCTGTGCAGTTATTTCCTGCTTCACACTCGAAAAATGGTGGTCCTTAACCACTCCGATGATCCTTAATTCACTGGTGAAATTATCCTGAGGCTCGATCAAAACATGGTTAAGTGGAACCTCCAGGTTATACTTTCTCACTGCTGCTTCATTGACCAGGCAGGCAGATGAGTCTGACCCAAACTCTTCGGATAAGAACCGGCTATCTGGAGTCGCAAGCTCGAACTGGTAGGTCTCCATAAAATCCTCATCGACCCTGTATACAGCAAACATGGGGCTTTCCTCTATGGGTCTGCCTTTGATGCCGTAGGTGCTGGTATTGTTGACAGTTCCCAGGTAAGTTGTTGAATTCGTTGCTGTAAGAATGGAAGTATGATCCTTCAATTCATCCATGAAAACCGATACCTGGTTATCCAGGGGATCCACCCGTTCCAAAACTAACAACTGCTCCTTATCAAATCCCAGGTCCTTGTTGGTCATGTATTTGAACTGGTAGTAAATTACCAGCGTTCCGGCAATAATAATGATGGAGATGGAGAACTGGATAATCACCAGGGCATTCCTCAATACCGTGGTCCCGTTTTTTGCACTGGCGTTTCCCTTCAGCGCAAAAATGGGCTTGAAGGAGGCCAGTACAAATGAAGGGTAACTCCCGCTAAGTAAGCCCACCAGCAAAGCCAGGCTTATTAAGGAAGGAATCATGTACCAGCGGCTTATATCCCCGTACTCCAGGCTCAGGCCCACCAGGCTGTTGAAAGAGGGCAAGAGAAGTGCCACCAGGGCAATGGCAATCACCAGGGAGATGAGGCTCAGAAATACGCTTTCAAACAGAAATTGCTGCACCAGCTGCTTTCGGTCCGAACCCACCACCTTTCTCAGGCTTACCTCCTTGGCCCGGCTCAGGGAACGAGCTGTACTCAGGTTCATAAAGTTGATAGAGGCTATCACAAGCACAAAGAAGGCAATGATCCCAAAAATCATCAGGTAGGTACGGTTTCCAATGGCGCGATATCCGGCCTCACCAGGGGAATCGATCTCCTTATCCAAATGAATGTCCAAAAGAGGCTGGGTGAACAAGCCATATCTGTTTCCTGACTCAAAAAATTCTTCAGGAGTAATTCCCATAAACTGTTGCAGTTGCGGCCGGATACTTTCGATCAAGGATGCATTGATTTTATCCTCCAGCGCTTTCTGATCTGTACCAGGTCTGACAAGATAGTAGGTTTGCATCCAGATACTGAACCAGTTGGTTGAACGGCTCCTTTCGTCCGTAGCATAGGAGCATATAAAATCATATAAGAAATGTGAGTTCCTTGGGGCATCCTCCACCACCCCAGTCACCCGATAAAGGATGGAATCATCGTTCATGGCGATGGACTTTCCAATGGGATTCCCCTCGGGAAAGTACTGATCCAATTTCGATTCTGAAATTAAAATGGTATTGGGTTGATCAAGGCAGGTAGAAATATCTCCCTCCAGCAGATCAAAGGTAAATACTTCGAAAAAGGTAGAATCGGCATACATGATATGTCCTTCCAGGTACTTATTTTCCGGCTGGGTCCACATCAGTCGGTTCCTGGCAAAATCAAACCTGCAGAATTTCTCGATCTCGGGTATCTCCTCATAGAAGGTAGGCCCCATGATGGGAGCGTTGGCGGCAGCTTTTATCTCCGACCCTGCCATTTTACCATCCAGATAGAGCCTGTAAATATCAGCAGATCTTTCATTGAAACGATCATAGCTCGATTCACTGACGATATAGAGGATGATAAATACAGCACTGGCCATCCCAATGGCCAGTCCCGCAATATTAATCACATTGAACAATTTGTTTTTGCTGATACTTCGGAGGGTGACTCTAAGGAAATTTCTCCACATGATGATTCGCTAATTATCCATTTCTATTATTCGTAATGCAGTGCCAGGGCTGGATTGATGCGTGCGGCCTTAAGCGAGGTGACAGTGACCGTCACCATGGCAATGATGATGGCTAAAAGTGCAGATATTACAAATAACAAAGGCTGAAATCCCACATTGTAGGGGAAGTCCCGAAGCCAGTCCTGCATCATAAAATAGGCCACCGGCATGGCAATAAGGATGGAAATACTAACTGCATAGCCCACACTTTTTGAAATGATGGTGACTATATTGGTCTCGCTGGCACCCATCACTTTTCGAATACCAATCTCCCTGATACGT
>SPBY01000669.1 GCA_004525825.1 Bacteroidia bacterium | reverse complement strand
GGGAACAACTTCCCAAAAACATGGGAATGATCAGACTTAAGAAGAGGAGTTTTTTCATGATGGTGGTTTTGTTTTTGTAAATTAGGAAGCAATTTGCAGATTAAAAATACGACAGATTCAAAAAAAGTCAAATTCTGGGTAGGGTATCTTCTCACTTGTGCGGTATATAACATTGAAGATGTCATCAACCAAACCTTAATATTATGAAAAAAGCACATGTATTTATCGGAGCAATCATAGGACTATTCATCCTGTTTTCTACTGGATGTCAGGATGTTAAAAATGATGAGCTTGGGACCCTGATAGTAAGACTTACCGATGCACCGTTTCCCATCGATATGATTGACGCAGCCACAGTCAATATTGTCAAGGTAGAGATTCGCAAAAAGAGTGAAGGAGAAGAAGATGGATATCCCTATATCACCGTGATGGATGAGCCCAAGGAATTCAATCTTCTTGACTTGCGAAATGGAGTAATGGCTGATCTGATTGAAATGAAAATAGAACCCGGAAGCTATGACCTGATTCGTTTATACGTGGACGAGGCAGGTATTGCTGTGAAGGGTTACGTTGAACCCTTTAAGCTGAAAGTACCCAGTGGCCCACAGACCGGTATTAAAATTTTCATTGATCCGGCCGTGAATGTTGTCGGCGGATTAAGCACTGAGTTATTGTTGGACTTTAGTGTAGAAAACTCCTTTTTACTCCAGGGCAACATGAATTCTCCTGCAGGAATTAAAGGATTCCATTTCAAGCCGGTGATCAGAGCAGTGAACAATTCTACGGCAGGCTCGGTAGAGGGGGTGGTCGTCGATGCTGACGATGTTGAAATGGAAGGTGTTTCTGTCTGGATCGAACAAGAAACTGTGATTACAACTGCATCCACAGATGTGGAAGGATATTATTCAATGCTCGGACTTCCCGCTGGCTTCTATAATCTATTTGCCGCAATAGAAGGATTTGAAACAGATACAATTGAAAATGTACAGATTGTGGAAGGAAATTGTACGACTCAGAATTTCAAGCTGAGTCCGACAGAACCAGTAGAAGAAGAGTAGCCTTGTGCGAAATAATTAATCCCAAGGAGTTGGATCGTTCAGGTCTGGCTCCTTTTTTATGCGGGCATTCATGTAAAAGCCTTAACTTGTATTTAATAAAGAAGACTTACCATGAAAGCATTTTCATCACAAGCAGCTTTGAGGAGCCTGGGATTTGCTGTTCTTTTCATCGCGTTATACTCCTGCCAATTTGCACAGTCCGTCGAAAAGGACATGATCAGTGGATTAAGCACCAGGGGGGATGGGCTCTCCTGTGATAAGGTCTACTTGTCAGACGGGGAAAATGTCATTAAGCGAAACACCTTTGTGTATGGAGAGACCTATTATGTGAATTTCGATGGCTTGGAAGGATTTAAAAGAGTAGGCGAGGGTGCATTTCCCAACATGCAACTGGTAGTAGTCAGCAGGCGGGGCGATACAGTATTGTATGTCAATGACATGTACGATGGATTCACGCAGGGGATCGAAAATTCACCCCTGGATCTGTATGGGGAAGTCACCCTCGCAGATCCCATAAATTCTGGTGAGGACTACACGCTTTATGTGAATATTCGCGATAAAATGGGGAGTGGCAAATTCAGGGCTATCCTGAAGTTCGAGGTTGTACCCGACAAGAGGATCACCATTACCGGTAACCAGGTTAGCTCCAGAGAGATCTATCTGTTTTCGCAGCAGAGAGGCCGCACCATTACCGATGGACGGGCAGAGTTCAATGAAAACATCTACATGTTGTTTGAAGGCCTGGAAGGTTTCTCTGTGGAGGAAGGAAAAGTTTACCTGGGCCTGAGTCTGGAAATCAAGGATGCCACAGGGAACCTGATTCTGGATGAAGCGGACCTGCTTGGAGATGAGGGGATGAGTTACGAGATGGTGAATGAGCAGCTGGCACCGAATTTCATCCTCACGGGATCCCAGATAGCCAATCCGGTGAATTGCAAAGTTCGCATCTGGGATAAAAAGGGCACTGCATGGCTTAATGCTTCTACAGAAATCATTGTGAATTAGCCACAAGGGAGAAGAGTTTCCGGTCCGGTTTTTGCAGCAAAGGAACGGTGTAGTCCGACCCAACAATGAAACAAGTTTGCCTTGGTTTTCTCCTTCTTAGCCTTAGCCAGGTTTTATCCGCCCAGATCCTGCAAGGCCGGGTCCTGGATGCTGAGACCCAAGAGCCCATCCCCCTTGCCTCGGT
>SPBY01000202.1 GCA_004525825.1 Bacteroidia bacterium | reverse complement strand
GCGCTGGATGCACTGAACACATTTCGAGGACTTAAAGACTTTGAAAAGAAATACAATGTGCGCATCACCGAAGAGGCAGTACTCGCCATAGAAAGGGCCAAGATTATCAAAGATGCTGCAATCAAGATCCGCAGCCTCTACTTCAACGAACCCATCAACAGCACCAGTGACGACTACAACGGGGTGATCTCGGGCAACGGCCAGGTGATGGTGTGGGCCAACACCAAAACTTTCTACGAAGCAGTCTATATGTCGATCCGGAAGGACAATCAATGGACCATTCCCGAGCTGATTACTCCCCAGATTGTTTCCGACGGCGACCTGTTTCCAGCGGGTCTCTCCTTCGACGGAAAGAGCCTTCTGCTGGTAAAAAGGGGTAAAAAGGGCGATTCGGATATCTGGATCAGCCAGCACAACGGAAACATGTGGAGTCCGGCCGTACCTGTCAAAGGCGACATTAACTCAAACTCCAATGAGGACCATGCCTCTTTCAGTCCCGATGGGAGACATATTTATTTCTCCAGTGACCGGCGGGGAGGAGAAGGCGGGCTGGATCTCTGGTATTCAGAGCGACAAGCCGACGGAAGCTGGGGGGAAGCTGCAAACATGGGCGCCGGAATCAATACGGACAAAGACGAAACTTCTGCCTTCATGGCCCCCACAGGGGACAGGTTTGTCTTTGCTTCCAAGGGCCATTTCAACATGGGTGGATATGATATTTTCAGAAGCGAATTGGAGGATAACAAGCAATGGAGCCAGCCCACCAACATCGGATTTCCCCTGAACACCACCGCAGACAATACCTACTACGTGCCCATCAACAACGGTCTGCAGGCGCTTTATACCCGTTTTACCAATGAGGGTGTGGGTCGCCGGGACCTCTGGTATGTAGAGATCACCGAAGAGGATGCATTCATCACCAACGAGCTCAGTCTGGCTGTGGATAACCCGGGCTTGAGCCTTAAGGACTTTGCCATCATCTTAGTGGATGAAGTGACCGGGGAGGAGATTGAGGTGCTCTACGATGCCGAAACCGACTCTTTCAAGGCACTTTCGGGTCTGCAAAAAAAGTACAAGGTGATCTCCTACAAACAGAAATAGCGTGAACCTTTTAGAAAATCTTAGCATCTCCCTCAGGGCACCTGAGCCCGGGGACCTGGATCTATTGTATATCTGGGAGAATGACACATCCATCTGGAGAATTTCCGGAACCCTTGCTCCCTTTTCCAGAAATGTACTGAAGCTCTATCTCGACAACGCCGGAAAGGATATCTTCGAGGTAAAGCAACTGAGGCTGATCATCCAAGAGAAAAGCAAGCACCGTCCCGTTGGCGCCATTGACCTCTTCGACTTTGACCCGCACCACCACCGTGCCGGTGTGGGTATCCTGGTGGCCGACCCCTCGAATCGCAGACAGGGATACGCCCGGGAGGCCCTGGAGACCCTTATGGAATACTGCTTTGGCATCCTGCACCTCCACCAGCTCTGCTGCAACATAACAGCCGATAACCAGGCAAGCATAGCACTCTTTACAAATGCAGGATTCGAAGAGATTGGCAGGAAAAAGGAGTGGTTATTTACAGGGAAAGGGTATGAGGATGAGTTACTTTTTCAGAAGCTGAAAAAGTAGGTTAGTGGGTTAATAGCTTATTGGCTCAGAGATCCTGGAAGGCGGGGATATCCTGGAGGAAGCTTATCTTCTCATTTTCAAAATCAATTTCGCAGCAGTAATGCTTTAGTCCGTTGGTTACCATCAGGTACTTCACTTTAAATACCAGGTTGTAACGTGCCGCCTGGTCGAAGACGGCCTGGTTAATTTTTACCTCCGGCGCCTTGCACTCCACCAGTACGGCGGGAGAACCGGCCGGTTTGTGAACCAATATATCGCAGCGGCGCGACATCCTGTTCAGCTTCAGCGCATATTCGGTCATGACCAGGGCCGCCGGGAATCCCTTTTCCTCCACCAGGTAGCGGGCAAATCGCTGCCGTACTTCCTCCTCGGGAGTGAGCACAACAAAGCGTTTTCTGTAAACATCCAGTACCTTGCGCATCCCCCCTTCGGTCCTGTACCTGAAATCATATTCGGGAAGATTCAGTTTTCGCATGAAATGGGTATCTTCGTACGGGCATACAATGTAACAAAGATCGGATGAAAACCAAACGAGAGATCATTGAAAACTGGCTCCCCCGCTATACGGGCATAGAGATCAATAAATTCGGGAAATACATACTGCTGACCAATTTCCAGGGCTACCTCAACGAATTTTGCGCCATTGGGAAAACCACGGTGGCGGACCGGAACGTGGCCATGCCGGCAGCCACCTTCAATGGGATCACCATGATCAACTTTGGGATGGGCAGTGCCAATGCGGCTACGGTCATGGACCTGCTGGCCGCCATCAGCCCCAAGGCTGTACTCTTTCTGGGCAAATGCGGGGGACTGAAAAAGAAAAATGAGCTGGGCGACTTTATCCTGCCCATCGCGGCCCTTCGTGGCGAAGGAACCTCTGATGACTACATGCCCTCTGAGGTGCCCGCACTTCCCTCCTTTAATCTGCAGAGAGCGGTCTCCACCACCATCCGAAACCTGGGCAAGGATTACTGGACCGGAACGGTTTACTCCACCAATAGAAGGGTGTGGGAGCACGATAACAAGTTCAAAAAGTACCTGCGAAGTGTTCGGAGCATGGCCATCGATATGGAAACGGCTACCCTGTTTACCGTGGGTTTTGCCAATGGGATCCCCACCGGGGCGCTGCTGCTTGTTTCCGACCAGCCCATGATTTCGGAAGGGATCAAGACCCAGAAAAGTGACAAGATGGTGACTGAGAAGTTTGCCAAAATGCACCTGGAGATCGGGATCGAATCGCTGAATGAGATCATTGACCACCGGGAGTCTGTGAAACACCTTAAATTTTAAGTAGTTTTGGGGATGAGCTATGAACAGCTGATCGGTGATCTGAAAAACAAGTCCTATAAGCCGGTCTATTTCCTATGGGGGGACGAACCCTATTACATCGACCTGGTAACTGCCTATATCACAAAGAACGTCCTTACTGAAGCAGAACAGAGCTTCAACCAGAGCATCCTTTATGGGAAGGATTCTGAGGCCGCTCAGGTATCGGACCTGGCCAGGCGCTTCCCCATGATGGCCACGCACCAGGTGGTGGTGTTGAAAGAAGCCCAGGAAATGAAAAGTTTGGGTGATTTGCTGGCCTATGTGGAACAACCCCAACCCTCCACCCTGCTGGTAATCAACTACAAGTATAAAAACCCCGACAAGCGCCAGAAGTTCTTCAAGGTCCTGGAGAAAAATTCGGTATGGTTTGAGTCCAAGAAACTTTACGACAACCAGGTGCCGGGATGGATTTCGGGCTACGCTTCCAACCGGAAGTTTCGCGTTGAACCCAAAGCCGCAGCCCTGCTGACCGAATTCCTGGGGAGCGACCTTTCGAAGATTGCCAACGAGTTGGAGAAGCTGATGGTGGCCATTGGCAAACCCGGAGCCACGATCACCCCGGCAGATGTGGAGAAACACATTGGATTCAGCAAGGATTTCAACCAGTTTGAGCTACAGAGTGCGCTGGGTAACAGAGATGTGGTCAAGGCCACACGCATCGTCAACTATTTTGCCGAGAACGAGCGGAAGTACCCCATCGCCCTGACCACCGTGTCGCTCTACTTCTTTTTCTCCAAGCTTCTGCTCTTCCATTACACCAAAGATAAATCAAAACAGAACCTGGCCTCTGTGCTCAAAGTCAACCCTTTCTTTGTAAAGGACTACGAGGCGGCCTCCAGGCGCTACCCGGCCGGAAAACTGGTGGAGATCATTTCCCTGTTGCGCACCTACGACATGCGTTCCAAGGGCTGGGACGGCAACAGTACCTCCGGGGGGGAACTAAGCCGCGAACTGGTCTTCAAAATTCTTCATGTTTAAGCTGAGCTGCCCATGATTACCCTGATCATCGTGATTGTGACTGTGCTGACTTCGGTGGTTGCCTTCAGGCGACAGGAAATATTCTACCGTTTTGACCTGAGTCCGGCGCGGATCGTTCATCAGAAGCAGTATTATAGAATCTTCACCCATGCCTTCCTCCATGCCGACTACTTCCACCTGGGGATCAACATGCTGGTATTGTATTCTTTCGGCACCTTTATCGAACAGAAGTTTAGCCTCATGGAGGCTGAAGGGGTGATTTTCTCCGGACCATTTTTCTACCTCCTGCTTTACGTGGGAAGCATTGCGGTGGCCTCCATCTCCACGGTGACCCGTTACCGCAATGATGAGGGCTACAGTGCTGTGGGGGCCTCAGGTGCCGTTTCGGCGGTGGTCTTTGCCTACATCTTCTTTGCTCCCCTGAATAAGATCTATTTTTATATGGTGCTCCCCATCCCGGGCATCCTCTTTGGGGTCCTTTACCTGGTCTATTCCAGCTACATGAGCAAGCGAAGAGGCGACAACATCAACCACTCGGCCCATTTCTGGGGAGCTGTGACAGGCTTTCTGTTCCCGGTTCTGTTGGAACCTGCTCTTTTTATGGATTTCCTGGATCAGTTATTAAGGCGATAAGAAATACCCAATGAGATGAAGAAAGCCATTTTCCTGGATCGCGATGGTACCCTGAATAACAACGGGGATCACTACTATATCTGGCGAAAAGAGGATTTCCACCTCAACCAGGGGGTGACAGAGGTGCTTTCGGAGCTCCGGAATCGGGGATACCTGCTGATTGTTATCACCAACCAGGGAGGGGTAAGCAAGGGGAAATACACCCATGAGGATGTGGAAGCGGTACACGCTTATATGCACTCATTGTTGGAGGAGCGCGGTGTGGAGCTGGACGAGGTCCTCTTCTGTCCGCACCACCCTGACAGGGAGGAGTGTCTCTGCCGGAAACCGAAGCCGCTGATGATACAGAAAGCACTGGCCCGATTTGATATTGATCCTGCAGAGTCGTGGATGATCGGTGATTCTAAGCGGGATATGGAAGCTGGAAAGGCAGCCCGACTAAGGACCCTGCTGGTGGAATCCAATGGGAATTTAAAAAAGGTGTTAGATAAAATCGACTGATGTCGATTTTATGTTATTGAGAATTGCTTGAGGCCGGGATGCATTAATTGAGGCCGGGGTCCTCGGGGAAGTTGGCCCAGGCGCGGTACTTGTTGTTGTAGCTGGCCAGGGTTTTTTCCCAGAATTCAGATCCCATGCTATGCATCACCATCCGCCTGGGGAGCTTACCCACCAGCCAGGCGTGCTCTTCCATCTCTGCATGGAGCTGACCTTCCGACCAACCAGCGTATCCCAGGAAGAAGCGTAGCTCATTGGATTTCACCGACCCTTCGGCAACCAGTTGTTTGACCAGGTCGAATTCTCCACCCCAGAAAATGCCCTCGGCCACCTCAATGCTGTCGGGAATCTGGGCCCCCAGGGTATGGATGTAATGGACGGTGTTGTTGCTAACCGGACCTCCCACCGAAACGGAGAGATCACATTCAGGAAAATCTTCCACGATCTCATTGATGCGGATCCCTAGCGGCTTATTCAGTACAAAACCCATGGATCCCTCACTGTTGTGCTCGGTGAGGTAGACAATGGAACGGCGGAAGTAATTATCGGCCAGGAACGGTTCGGAGATAAGGATGTTCCCCTTCTCTGCCACACTGTCATTCACTATATGGAAGAAATCAATATTTAGCTCCATTTCCCAGCGATTGCGAATTGTACAAGTTAAGGCAAATTTGTATTAAATAAAACGATCAAACAAGAAAAATAGTATCTTGGCAGCTTATGCCGCGATGCCAATGAATGTGAATGAACCAAGGAAACCTAGCCTTCTCCAGGCCCTTGTGCCCATTGCGGTTTTGATCTGCTTGCTGGTCCTGAACGTAAGCTATTTCGGTGATCATACCCTGGATGGAGCCAATCAGTTTGCTCTGATCCTTGCCTCTGCAGTGGCAGGGGTCATCGCCATCACCCTGGGGGTGAAATGGACACATATCCGGACAAGCATGGTGAATAGCATAAGTTCTGCCATGCCCTCCATACTGATCCTTCTTATGATCGGTGCCCTGGCAGGAACCTGGCTGCTAAGCGGAGT
>SPBY01000390.1 GCA_004525825.1 Bacteroidia bacterium | reverse complement strand
TGCTTATCCGATTTAGCTATGGTTTCAATGGTCTTAAGAACCGGGTGAAGCGAGGCTCCAGATCGCTGCAGGTAAAACAGATTGCGGAAGGACTTAAGATCCACATTGAAAGCATCGATGACTGGAATCAGACCCGCCAGTGGGGCCTGGTTTATATATCCATTGGTGACCATCACATTGCTAAGCTGATACTCTTTAAGCTTTTCGGCACAAGAGATCATATACTCGTAATAGACTGTCGGTTCATTATAGGTGTAAGCAAGCCCGATGTTGTTACGGTGCATACGGGCCTTATTTACCATGTCCTCAGGTTCTCTGGACGGATGCTTGGAGAATATTCGCTCATTGATCTGGGTGATCTCACAGTTCTGACAGTAATCGCAACTTAGATTGCATCCAAAACTACCAATGGAAAGGATGGAACTGCCTGGATGAAAGTGATAAAGAGGCTTTTTCTCCACCGGATCAGATGAGATTGAAGAGAGTATCCCATAACTTTCAGTGAACAATGTTCCCTCATGGTTAACCCGGGTCCTGCATTTCCCGTACTGTCCGCTTTCAAGGGTACAGCGGTGCGGACAGAGCTGGCATTGAACGATCCGGTTCTCCAGTTTTTTATAGTAGGAAGCTTCCTGCATGAGATAAAGTTACAACGAAAAACCGATGAATTCCAACATCAAACAAAACCGAAGATCAGGGGTTAATATATTATATATAATTTAGACGAACCATGAAAAGTAAGGCATTGCTTATATTTACCGGCTTATTGTTTTACATTTCTCTATCGGGTAATTGCAGCATGAAAGACAAAAGGGAACTGGCTACATTTGGAGGAGGATGCTTCTGGTGTGTGGAAGCGATTTTTGAACGTGTAAACGGGGTACACAGCGTGGAATCTGGATACTCCGGGGGACATGTGCAGAATCCTGATTATAAGCAAGTGACTTCTGGCGTGACCGGTCACGCCGAAGTAGTGCAGATCTCTTATGATCCTGATGTGGTAAGCTACATGGAGCTTCTTGAGATCTTCTTTAAGACCCACGATCCCACCACCCTGAACCGCCAGGGGGCTGATGTGGGTACCCAGTATCGTTCTATTGTAATCTACCACAATGATCAACAAAGGGCCCTGGCCAGCGACATGATTCAAAAGCTTGATGAGGAAGAGATATGGAATGATCCCATCGTAACCACTGTGGAGCCCTTTGAAGCTTTTTACAGTGCCGAGGCTTACCACCAGGAGTATTATGAAAACAATCCCAACCTGGGTTACTGCACTTTGGTAATAAATCCCAAAGTGGAAAAATTTGAAAAAGTATTCAAGGAAAAACTGAAATAAGTCAATCCGGACCGGATATTGGCAGGTCTATGATGAAAGCTGACCCACTGCCGGCTTCACTTACCACCCTGATTGCCCCATTGTTTCGATCCAGAAACTCCTTACAAATAACCAGCCCCAGTCCTGAACCCGATTCTCCGGTCGTTCCAGGGGTGGAGACAACCTCGTTGGATTTGAATAACTTCTCCTGTATCTCAGGCTGAATGCCGATTCCTTCATCTGAAACCGATATGCTGCAGATGTCATTATCTGTTTCGGAGGTAATCCGGATTTTACCACCCGGGAAGCTGAATTTGATGCTATTGATGATCAGGTTGCGTAATACGGTATGTATCATAGCTTTATCTGCATATACCACACATTTCGGGGTAATGTTAACCAGGCAATCCACCTTTTTATGGTCCAGGTTGGCTTTCATCTCCTTTACACAATCGTCCACCAAAGCCTTCACCTTCAAATGCTCCGGCTGATATTTCACAGCCTTCATCTGTGCTCTTGCCCAGATCAGAAGGTTTTCGAGCAAGTTCTGGATTCGCTGGGTTCCCTGTAAGACCTGTAGGAGGTACTCTTTCTGTGTCTCCACCGGAAACTCATCGAAGTTATCATACAAAAGTTCTGAGAATCCGGTCACAGCAGCCACCGGGTTCCTGAGATCGTGTGCTACCACAGAGAATATCCTGTCTTTGGACATATTCAGTTTCTGTAATTCAGTTTCAGATTCACTCAGTTTCTGTATGGCATTTGAAATCTGCAGGTTACGTTCGGCTAGCATCTGGTTAGTCTTTTTCTTGGACTTGAGGTTTACGGCAATTATGATGACAAGGGCCACAATGACGATGATGAAAATGATAAACACATTGTTCAGCATTTTCTGGACCTGCGACTCAGACTGAAGCTGCGAAATCTCCTTTTCACTGATCTCCTGTTCGTACATGGCCCTCAGTCTTGAAATATCAGCCGACTGGTTCTCATTGAACACAGATTTGTAAAGAGTATCATAACGTACCTGCCAATTATAGGCCGGTGCGTAATTGCCAATGCCTGCATGGAGCTTTGCCAACTCTTCAAAGGTATCCAGTGTCACAGAAGTGAATCCCCTTTTCTCTGCAATCTGAAGAGCCCTGTGGAGATAGAAGAGAGCAGAATCCATCATACCCATCTCGCCAAACAAGGATCCGAGGTTGATATAGACTGTGCCCACATTGTACTCATCATCTGCTCTTCTTGCTAGCCCCAATCCCTTTCGAAAATAACTCAGGGCCAGCCTGCGGTCTCCAAGTTCCGAGTAAGTCAGAGCTGTATTGTTGTAAACTCCCGATAAAATAATGTGCTGATTGACTGAGCCAAGTGAATCGGGATTAAGCATTTCCATTACCTGGAAGAAGTAGGTCAAGGCCGAATCATACTGGGTCTTATTGTAGAGGATCATACCAATGTTCCCGAGTGCGCCGCACTCTTCTGTGGCAAGCCCCAAACCATGGTAAATTTCATAGGCGTTCTGATAGTGGGTTTCAGCTTCCGAAAGCCTTCCCATTTCCTCCGATACATTTCCCAGATTGATTTCTGCATTGGCAATGTTAAGCTGGTCGCCATTCCTTTCAGAGGCAGTCAGACTTTGCATAAAGAAGAAGTAAGCTTCTCCGTAATTTGCCACGTCAAAGTACAGGTTCCCTATTCTTAAAGCACAATCTCCAATTTCGTGGTAGTTTTCAAGCTTGATAAATTCATCATAGGCCTTCCTGTAATAAAATATGCTTCGTTCTGTCACCAGTTTCAAAGCATAAATTTTTCCCTTGCTTTTATAAAGAAAAGGAAGCAGTTTGCCCGGGTCTCCTCTCTGAAGGATGGTCTCGGCACGGTTGGCAAAATAAAGGGCGCTGTCCGTGTAAACCGCCTGCAGAGCCAGGGAGAGCTCATAATAGGTTCTGGCCAGTTCATTGTCTGTCTGAACCGATGTCATACTGAGTAAACTGTCGGCCCTGGATTCCTGGGCAAAGAAGAGACTAACAGGCCAGATAGCAAGGCACACCATTGTTAGTAGTCTCTTCATGGGCTGATTTGGCTTCTTGGGAACAGGTATGAGACAAATATACTTATTTTGGGATGAATACGGTTATGCAGGGATTTCAGATTTAGCGGTATTCAACCCCGCTGATTACTTTTGGGCAAAAGCTTATTCATGGAACAAAATATAAAATTTTCTCGCAGTGAAGAAATAGCCAATGCGGTGTCTCATTTCTCCGGAGCGCTTCTGGCCATTGCTGCACTTGTACTTATGTTATACCAAAGTACCAAGCACGGAAACACCTGGCATGTGGTAAGCACGGCTGTTTTTGGAGTATCCATGATAGTACTCTACCTCTCTTCCACATTGACACATATATTGCCCATGGGGAAGACTAAAGACTTCTTTTTCAATATTGATAGAATTGCCATTTATTTCCTGATTGCTGGTACCTATACCCCCATAGCACTTATCACATTGAGCGGACCTCTGGGCTGGACCATTTTTGGAATTGAATGGGGACTGGCATTGACAGGCACCATATTGATCCTTCGGAAACCAGGTGATTACGATACGGGAGTAAATGCTTTTTATGTGATCTCCTATGTAGTGATGGGGTGGTTGATATTAATAGCTATTGGG
>SPBY01000515.1 GCA_004525825.1 Bacteroidia bacterium | reverse complement strand
TATTCAGGCGCTCTCACATAGTAACCAGTCAAACCAAGAACGAACTCAAAACCACCCTGGAGGAATTTGATCAATACAGAAAAAACTCCCGAGAGAAATACGAAAAAATGGTGGTATCGCATCACCACGAGATCATGAAGCTGAAAAACAGCTAAATCCCATGAAACAAATTGGCTTTATCGGACTGGGCGTAATGGGCTTACCCATGGCGCTAAACTTAATCAGGGCCGGCCATCACCTGATGGTGCATGACACCAGGCCCGAAGCTGTTAAGGAACTTATCAACGCAGGAGCCTTGGCTGGAGAGTCGCCCGCCCGCATTGGAGAACTGTGCCAAATTGTGTTTACCATGCTCCCCGATTCTCCTCAAGTGGAAGAGGTGATCAACGGGAAAAACGGGGTCCTGGAAGGGGCCGGATCAGGAACGATTATAGTAGATATGAGTTCCATCTCTCCCCTGGTGGCAAAAAAACTTGCAGCATTGGCCGCAAAAAAGGGAGTGAAAATGCTGGATGCACCGGTAAGCGGTGGGGAACCCAAAGCCATAGACGGGACCCTCTCGATCATGGCCGGAGGTGAGCAGGAAGTCTTTAAGGATGTCGAAGATTTATTTCTGATTATGGGAGCTTCGGCCATCCTGATGGGGGAAATCGGAAGCGGTAACATCACCAAGCTGGCCAACCAGATCATGGTGGCCCTTCACCTGGCCTCCATGTCAGAGGCCATGGTATTTGCAGAAAAGGCCGGAGTGGATCCTGAAAAAGTCTTCCTGGCCATCCGTGGTGGACTGGCAGGGAGTGCGGTACTGGATGCCAAAATGCCCCTGGTATTGGATCGCAATTTTACACCAGGTGGTCCCATCAGGATGCATACCAAGGACCTGATCAACGTGCGTGATACTGCTCTTGAAATCGACGCTCCGATCCCTCTCACCGCCCAGGTGATGGAGATGATGAAAGCGCTGAAAGCCGACGGAAAAGCCGAACACGATCATGGCGGACTGATCCAGTACCATGAAAAACTGGCCGGGGTGACGGTCAAAAAAAGATAGCGAGGGTCCATCCGCAGTCTCTTACTCCAGGTGCCCGCTGTAGAGGGCCACTTCATGCTTCTTCTGGTTGGCACTTAAAATATAATCGATCCCCCTGTAGGTGAAAACCTGGGTTTGAGTTGGTCCAACCTCTGATTCTATAATTCTCTTATTTACTGTGCCTTTATTTAGATCAGCTACAGTAATTGTTTCAAGTGCCAGTGTACCACTTCGATTTCCAGCTACGATGACTGGTTCTCCATTGAAAACTCCACTGCTCAGACCATGTCCAAATGAGAGAGAGCCTGAAAACCTCAACTCCCAGTCTGTATTTATCCGTTTATATATGTTCAATTCCGTACCATGAAAAGGCTCTATGGTAACCAGCTCCTTTTGCCCGTCTCCATCCAGGTCTATAAATGTCATTTCGCTGACTTCCTTCTCAAAAACCGCTTTCACCTCCCACGACTGGTCCGGTTGAGCCCGAATGGAAAAAATACCCTTGTCTCCGGAAACAAACAGAAGCTCCTCTCCGCCAAAACTGGCTTTGGCCATGCCATGATTGCGGGTAATGCCCGAATCAATCACTACGGATTCCCAGGGGAGCGAAAGATCTTTTGCCAAAGAGATCACATGTAATTCTCCCGGCCTGGACCAGTCGCTTGGATTCTCCTTCAACTTACTTACCGTGGCAGCTACCAACATAGGGGCACCCTTCTGTTTCAGAAACTCACACCGGTGGGCAAAGGGGAGATCCATTGCCTTCTCCGTATGCCAATCCTTACCGGATAAGCGGTGCAGGTAGAGTCCCGCTTCCTGACCGATAAAGGGGGGAAACAAACCCATGATGGTGACAAAGGACCATGCTTCACCCGGTACCGGGATGAAGCTCATCATGCCTCCCGGACAGCCAGGCAGGCTCCGGGTGTTCCCGTCTGCCAGATTGTAAAGTTTCACCTGTGGTCCGGTTTCAGATCCGGCACCCACAAAAAATCCATCATCGGTGGCAAAAGCATTGGCCGTATAAACGTTTTCTATTTGCAGAATGGTCTGTTTCTTCAGCATGATACAGTTGTTTGTATAAATATAATTCTTCCATTCCGGAATAAGTGTCAGGATCACCTGGCAAATCCGACTATAGAATAATAAATTGAATGATGACGCATAAAAAAAGCCATAGTAGTATCTCCATTGACCGGTTTAAGGAGATGGATGAGCTGGCCATCGAGAAATATGGATTGACCATTGAGTTGATGATGGAAAACGCAGGACTTCAGCTTGCCCGCCTCTGGCTGCAGGAGCAGTTGTCAGCCCCGTAGCAAAAGCAGATATTTTTGTGGATGCCTACTTTGGGTTTACTGGTCCATATCAGACTAAAACATTTAAAAATGTCAAGCGCCGATTTCGATTATTGAACAATCTGTCAACATTGCTGGTCTTTCCACTGAGGTATCCATATCTTTAAGAAAAACCCATACCTTATGGAAAATATTCCCGTTCTGCACGTGACGGGGGAAACCCTTGCCCTTACCTATGAAGCCGCTCTTGTCAAACTCTACAAGGAAGGGACCCGCTTTCGGACCCAGTATGACAAACCGGGCGATCCACTCAGCATGGATTGTACCCTCAATGCCACGGTTCTGAATCCCGAAGCCGACCCCATGATCCACCAGGCTTTCCCCGGGGGAATCGACGACCTGAAGGAGTACGTGATGGAGTTGAAGGGACATAAGGACCACTGGGTGAAAAACATGAACGACCCCGGTGATACACGCTGGGAATACACCTATCACGGGAGGTTACAACGCTACGGATCCTGGAAAGAGACCATCGAAGAAAACGGGAAAGCAGTGAGAAAAGATGTGGGCTTCCAGGTGGACCAGGTTGAACACGTAATTCAGAAACTGGCGGATCAACCCTACACCCGTCAGGCTCAGATGATTACCTGGATGCCGAACCACGACCTGCAGGTATACGACCCCCCCTGCCTTCAATCGCTTTGGTACCGGATCATGGAGGATGAAGACGGGGTACAATGGCTCAACTGCAACATCCGCTTCAGAAGCAACGATGCCTGGGG
>SPBY01000220.1 GCA_004525825.1 Bacteroidia bacterium | reverse complement strand
TTCTTTTGTGGGTCAATGTTTCTAACAGTTAAACTACAAGGCCATGGCGAAAGATCGTGTATACATCTTTGATACCACTTTGCGCGACGGGGAACAGGTTCCCGGTTGTCAGCTGAATACCATTGAGAAGATAGAAGTAGCAAAGGCCCTGGAGCAACTGGGTGTGGATGTGATAGAAGCCGGTTTTCCCATTTCCAGTCCGGGTGACTTTAATTCGTTGGTGGAAATCAGCAAGGCGGTGACTGAACCGGTCATTTGCGCACTTACACGGGCGGTTAAGAAAGATATTGAGGTGGCTGCTGAGTCCCTGAAATTTGCCAAAAGGCCCAGGATTCACACAGGGATCGGAACTTCCTATTATCACATTTATCACAAACTGAACAGCAATCCGGAGGAGATTATTACGCGAGGGGTGGAAGCTGTAAAATATGCAAAGTCCTTTGTGGAGGATGTGGAATTCTACGCTGAAGATGCAGGTCGTTCTGACAATAAATACCTGGCACGGGTCATTGAAGCCATGATCGATGCAGGAGCCACCGTAGTGAATATACCCGACACCACCGGATACACGCTACCTGATGAGTATGGAAAAAAGATCAAATACCTGGTAGACCACGTATCCAACATTGATAAAGCGGTTATCTCGACCCATTGTCATAACGACCTGGGAATGGCCACTGCCAATACTATGAGCGGTTTGATCAATGGGGCCAGGCAGGTGGAAGTCACTATGAACGGGATTGGGGAAAGGGCCGGAAACACTTCTCTGGAAGAGATTGCCATGATCCTTAAGAGCAGGAAGCACCTGAACCTGGAAACCAACATCAATGCGCGGAAAATCTACCAAACCAGCAGGTTGGTATCCACACTGATGCGTATGCCGGTCCAGGCCAATAAAGCGATCGTGGGAAGAAATGCTTTTGCTCACTCTTCAGGCATTCACCAGGATGGTGTGTTGAAACGGAGGGAAAATTATGAAATTATCAATCCCAAAACCGTGGGGATCAATGAGTCATCCATCCTGCTTACGGCAAGAAGTGGAAGGGCAGCCTTAAAACACAGGTTGGAAAAACTGGGCTATACCTTCAGCAAAAAAGGCCTGGATGCCATTTACGAGGAGTTCGTGATACTTGCCGACTCCAAGAAGGAGATCGTCGATGAGGATCTGAAAATACTTGCCGGTGCAAGTTCAAGGGATATCAAAAGAAAACTTCATCTGAATAAATTGCAGGTATTGTGCGGGAAAGGAACTACCCCCGTTGCTACCGTGACCTTGACCTGGGACAATGTATGCCACTCGGCCACCGCTCAGGGAAATGGTCCGGTCGATGCGTCCATAAATGCTGTAAAAGATATTTTGAAGACGAAGGTGCGTATCGAAGAGTTCCTGATCCAGGCCATTACCCGTGGCAGCGACGACATGGGGAAAGTTCACATGCAGGTGGAACATAAAAACGTGATCTATTATGGTTTCTCTGCCTCCACCGATATTATCACCGCCTCGGTAGAAGCCTTCATCGACGCCATGAGCCAGATTGTATAGCAGGCCTCCCACTCAGACATATTTATATTATCTTTATTTCTGATATCAGATGGGTCCAATTTGCATCTGATTTTTGATATTTGTTGCATCAAATAATGATCATTCCAGGATGCTGAGAATGTTAAAAATTGGTTTTTTTCTGCTTGCTGTTTTTGTCTCCACTGTCCTGGAAGCACAAGGAAATTTTACTGTAAGTGGGTATATGCGCGATGCTGCTACTGGAGAGGAGTTAATAGGTGCCACGGTGACCATATCCAACAGCGGTACAGGAACCATCGCCAATGAATACGGGTATTACGCCCTGTCACTTGCCCCCGGTTTCTATACCCTTGTCTATTCCTACATGGGCTATGGAAGCATGTCCAAACCCATTGAGCTGGACAAGGATGTTGTGCTTAATGTGGAATTTTCGAAAACAAGCCTTGAATTGGAAGAGGTTACTATTATGGCTGAAAGAGGCAATAACAATATTAACAAGTTAGAGACCGGATCTACACGGCTGCCCATTCAGACCATCCGCAAGATCCCTGCATTTCTGGGTGAGGTGGATATCATTAAAGCCATTCAACTGCTCCCAGGGGTTCAGGTAACCAGCGAAGGATCTTCGGGATTTAGTGTCAGGGGAGGAGGTCGCGACCAGAACCTGATTCTGCTGGACGAGGCCACGGTGTATAATGCCAGTCACCTGATGGGATTCTTCTCTGTATTCAACAACGACGCCATCAAGGATGTCAAGCTGTACAAAGGAGACATTCCGGCCAGTGCGGGTGGCAGGCTGGCATCCCTGCTGGATGTGAGGATGAAGGAGGGGAACCGCAAGCAATTCTCCATGAGTGGGGGCATAGGTACCATTGCCAGTCGGCTGACCCTTGAGGGTCCCATTGTATCTGACAAAGTCTCCTTTCTCCTTTCGGCCCGGAGAACTTACGCAGATCTTTTCTTGAAGTTATCCAGTAATGATGCAATCAATCAAAACAGACTCTATTTTTTTGATCTGAATGGAAAAGTGAACTATACCATTAATGATCGGAATCGGATATATTTCTCCAGCTATTATGGGAAAGATGTGTTTGCCAATGACTTTGCAGGGATGTTTTTTGGGAATCGCACCTTTACATTACGTTGGAACCATCTGTTCAGCAAAAAGTTATTCAGCAACTTCACCCTGATAAATTCCCATTATTTCTACGATCTGGGAACACCTGAGGGCTCCTCCCAGTATTTCAACTGGAAGTCAATGTTGAGTGACTACGGTGTAAAAGGGGATTTCATATGGTACCTTTCACCATCTCACACCTTCCGTTTCGGAGGATGGGCCACTTATCACGGAATCAGACCGGGTGAAATTGAGGCCGAACAGGGCGATATAACCATGACATCGGTCCTCCCTTATAGCCAATCCCTGGACGATGGTGTCTACTTTTCTGGAGAATCTGACCTGGGGGAGAAGTTCTCACTCAGATACGGTTTAAGGTACTCCATGTTTCACAATATGGGAGAGGCCACCGTATATGAGTATGATGATGAATACCAGATCACTGATTCTGTCCTCTACGAAGAGGGTGAGTTCTTTAATTTTTACCATGGGCTTGAACCGAGATTCGCAGCCAACTATACCTTGAACGACAGGCAATCCATAAAAGCCAGTTATGCCAGAACCAGGCAATACATACAGTTGGCCAGCAACTCCAGTGCAGGCACCCCCCTTGAAATCTGGTACCCTTCCTCCCCAAACATCGCACCCCAGATTTCTGATCAGGTATCCATTGGCTATTTTCAAAATTTCATGGATCATGCTCTGGAAGCTTCCATCGAGCTGTATTATAAGAAAATGAGCAACTCTATTGATTTCAAGGATCATGCCCAGCTTCTGCTTAATCCCAGGCTGGAAGGGGAGATCAGGATCGGTGAGGCCACTTCCTACGGAGCCGAACTCTATGTAAAATATGAGAAAGAGGGATTTTCCGGATGGATCGCTTATACCCTCTCACGAACCATGAGGGAATTCCCCGAAATCAACGAGGGAAATCCCTATCCGGCTCCCTATGACAAACCTCATGATCTGGCTTTGGTTCTGACCTATGATATAAGTCCCAGGATCAGTGTGGCAGCTAACTGGATATACAGCACCGGAATACCATACACCCTGCCCTCGGGGAGGTTCGAGGTGATGGGGAACATCCTGCCCGTTTACACCGGAAGGAACGAGTACAGGCTTCCCGATTACCACCGCCTGGATCTTTCAATCACCCTAAGGGGCAAACAAAAACCGGGAAAGCGCTGGAGAGGGGAGTGGAATTTTTCAGCTTATAATGCATACGCGCGCAAGAATATATGGACCCTGAATTTTAATCAGGATGAGACCAATCCTGAGCTAACTTATGCAGAGATGACCTACCTGTTTACCATTGTACCGGCCATTACTTACAATTTCAATTTCTGATGATCTGCTTAGAAAAATATCGCGTTTACACCTTCTCCCTGCTGGCTATACTACTGATGGCGTCCTGCACCGAAAGAATCGATCTTGAATTGGATACAACTTATCGGAGACTGGTGGTGCAGGGAGCGGTGACTTCCGATTCGGTCAGGCACCGGGTCATGCTCACCACTTCCAGTGATTATTTTGCCAATATGGCCTCTCCCCGGGTCTCTGGAGCGGTGGTGGAACTCTCCTTCGACGATCAGATCCTTACACTTGCTGAAAGCCCTTTTCTTCCAGGTTTCTACGAAACACAGGAAGCATTCAGAGGAGTTCCGGGAACCACCTATGCGCTTGATATTAGCCAGGTGGATGTGGATGCCGATGGGCAATTAGAGGAATACCATGCGGAGAGCACCATGCCAGGAGGGGCAGAACTGGACCACATTGACCTGAGGTACTTTTCAACCCCCATTATCAAAGGCTACCAGGTGTTGATGTGGGCAAGCCATCCTGTAGAACAAAAAGATTTATTTGGTTTCAGGATCCGGAAGAACAGCGTGCTGCTCAGCGACTCGCTTTCGAATTACACCACGTTTTCCGATGATCTTTTCAATAGCGGCTATCTACCCGGATTTCCTGTGGGTTTCCTGAGTGATGATGATCCGCGTCAGCGAGTACATCCTGGCGACACAGTCACCTTTGAACTGGAGAGCATAGACCAGGCTTACTACGATTTCGTAAGTGATGCTCAGCTTGAGATGGTGGGTAACATTCCCCTGTTCTCAGGACCTTCGGCCAATATCAGATCCAACATTAACAACGGGGGCTTGGGCATCTTTGCAGCCTATTCCATTCAAAGGGCCTCCACCATCCTTGAACCATAAAAAAAGACCACCCGTTTAGGATGGTCTTTTGCTCTGCTACAGAGTATGATGTTAGTAGATTCCAACCTGGTTTTTGTGTTTCACAACAATCTCAGGGGATCCGTCGAAAGTGGTGATCAATCCAGTGGTGGTGATGTGCTCTCCAAGAAAGTATCTTTCGGGTCTCCAGCTGAATTTCCGAGCTACTTGTCCAGGTATTACTACTGTGAACTGCTGGTAGGGGAAGTCTCCGCCAAAGAAGAGCAGGTAGTCATCGGTCTCACTGTTGTGCCAGGTAGCATAAACCCTTCCGTATACCATGGCCACCTCTCCCAGATTGTATTGGGCATCAAAGACTGATATAGTCTGGATCCTGTGTCCGTAGTTGTAGTTCCAGTGATACTCAGGATACCATGTGCGGTAGTTATGATACATGCTCCTGCTCCAGTAAATATTGGTATATGTAGGATAGTAGAGCACATTGTAGTGGTTTAAGTAAGTATCGTGGTGGTAATGGAAATTCACTTTGGTGGTAGGGTAGGCGTAGTGATAGTGGTGCCCTCCGTAATAGTTCATGTTGTGGTACTTCTCGGTATGTTTGGGCGCGGAGTACCGTGGAGTGGCATAACTATTGTTTGAGGCTCTGCGATAGCTAGTCTGTGTATTTTGCGGTGTGGTAATGCTAGCAGGGCGCTTTTCCGGAGTGGATAAGGTACGTGCAGGAGCCTTGGCCTGATTGCTTCGGGCCTGGGGGGTACTCACCGTACGTGCAGGAGACTTGGCCTGATTGCTTCGGGCCTGAGGGGTACTCACCGTACGGGCAGGAGCCTTGGCCTGATTTTGGTGTACCTGCTGTGTATTTACCTTGCTTGCCGGTGTGGTGGCCCTTTGCTTGTAAGCCTGCTGGCTTTGTGCTTTAGTTGCAGGTTGAGTGGACCTGGCCTTCTGAGAAGAGGTTTCTCTTACCTGGGTTCTTGTTGTTTCCGCCCGTTCCTTTTCCTGTGTCGACGGACGTCGTGCTGTTTGTGCCTGGATGGATGCTGTTGCAAAAACCAGGGCAAT
>SPBY01000454.1 GCA_004525825.1 Bacteroidia bacterium | reverse complement strand
GGTAGGGAGCCTTATGTGCTTTGCCGGTAAACCTTTTTTCATGTCTTTTAAGGATTTCCAGGCTCAGCATTTTCCTCTGGAAGGAGGTGCGTCTCAGTTTTTCTCCGAGAATGGCCTCGTATACCTGTTGCAGCTCCTTCATGGTGAAGCGTTCTGGCAAAAGGTTACCCCCAACCACCTTTTTCTCAAGATTATCCCTGAGCGTTTTCAGAGCCATGGTCACAATCTTATGGTGATCCTGCATCAGGGGAGGCAGTCCGTCCAGGTCGTACCAGTCGATTGAATCAGACAGGTGGTCAGGTTTTGGATTCACCTTGCTGAAATCGATCAGGGCGTAGTAGGCGATTGAGAAAAAGCGGTCCAGCATCCAGTAAGAATCATCAGGAGAAAAACCACTGGCTTCCAGGATCGCCTTCATGCTCGCTGGATCGGACCTGTCCAGGCTTCCAAAAGTGTGAAACTGTTCCAGGTAGATATTATCAATTCCTGTTCGTTCCCTTACGCCCCGCTTTACTGCATCGGACAGGTTCTCAGTCCGCTTTATAAATCCTCCGGGAAGGGCATACAACCCGGTTTTCTGGTATTTCATAATCAGGATCTTCAGGTTTTCTCCCGAAAACCCGAAGATCACTGAATCATATGCAATGCGCGGTATATAATCTTTTACCGATGGTAATGGCATGGATAAATATAAAAGGATATTTTTTTAATAATCCCATACATGGATGAACCTGCTTCCGCTTAACACCAATGCCCCTATTTAAACAATAAAGGAGCAAGTTCGGAGAGGTAAATCCGCCAATTGCTCCAGGTGTGGCCACCGCTGCTTTCACGGTAAGTGAATTCCAGATTGTTTTCCTCCATTTTGGCCACCAGGTTTTGGGCTGATTCATAGAGAAAATCGTCCGTACCGCATCCGATCCAGAAAAGCTTGTAGCCGTTCTTTTCAAGGTTCTTTATCCGCGTGTCCACATCCTTGAACCAGGTTCGACCAGATTGATCGGCCTCCATGATCCCCATGCTCATCACCCCGAAATAATCAAAGGTCTCCGTATAATCGAAGGCCAGGTTGATGGTCTGCATACCGCCCATGGAAAGACCGCTAACGGCCCTGTTTTTCCGTTTCGACAGAGTCCTGTAATGCTTATCCACAAAGGGGACAACATCATTTACAAGGCTCTTTTCAAAAATTCCTGCTCCCATCATAAACATCACATTTTCGGAACCTTCCACCGCCTTTTTCGAAGGAGCTTCCCCCGCCTGGGCTGCATCTCCGGGGTTTCCGTTGGTCATCACCACGATCATGGGTTTTGCCTTTCCCTCTGCGATCAGGTTGTCCATGATCTGGCTGGTACGACCCAGGGTGGACCAGGCATCCTCGTCACCGCCGGCCCCATGTAGCAGATAGAGTACCGGGTATTTATCTGAACCGGAATCGTACCCCGGTGGGGTATATACATACATCCTGCGTGTCAGTTCCAGTGTGGGGGAGTCATACCAGACTTTCGACAGGATTCCGTGGGGAACGTCCTTTACCTGGTAAACATCAGAGGCCAAGCCGGGAATGACAAGCATGCAGGCATACCTGGTTCCATCTCTCATTACACGAACATTGCCCGGATCCAACAAACCGATTCCATCCACGCTGAACGTATAGGTATAAATCTCAGGTTCCAGCGGACCGACTGTAAGTGTCCAGAGACCAGTATCGTTTCTGATCAGGGCCTCGCTGGCTCCCCATCCCTCCATCCAGCTACCGCTAATAGTGATTTTTGAAGCATCGGGGGCAAAAAGCCTGAAGGTAGCGCTGTTGTCGCTGTGTATCTCGGGCGATACCACCCTATTTCGCATCCAGGGAGCTTCCTGGGCATTGAGGGAGGTGCTTACGAAGACCATAGCAATGAGCATCATCATGCTCCTTTGAAAAATGTGTCGTTTTCTTGTCATGATTATATGTTTTGTTGTAATAAATGTCGATTAGCCCTTCTGCTTTTATTCAAAATTAATATTAATGTCACAAATAGAGACAATAATGTACAAACAAATATATAAAAAATCGGAATCTGGGCGTTGTAATTCTGGCTTATTATAAGTTTAGGCTTCTTGGCCTCTAGAGGCTAAACCAATAATTTAGCTTGATCACCAGGGCCCGCTGCTTGGGACCCCAGAATTCCACCGCATAGTTGTCGGTATAGACAATGTAGAGGTCCGACATGGGCTGGAAGCGCCACTGGATCCTGCTGTTGATGTTGAAGTTGTCGTTCTGAGTGTTGTATTGCAGGAAGGTGGTCCAGAACAGGCTTCTGGAGAAATTGATCTCGATGCGCGGGTTGATCAGGAAGAGCTTGTCTGCCCCATAGGGTTCTGGAAATTTCAGGTCGTTTTGCTCAAAATTCACTGAAAAGTTTCCCCAGGGTTGTGCCCTGAATTTTAGCTGCAGCATGTATTGGGTCCGGGTCCCCCCGTAAAATGCTCCGTAGGAGACTCCCCCTTTGACGCTAAGCAGCCTGCGCTGGTCCGACTGAAAACCGAACTTTGTCAGGTTGTTGTGGTAAATTCCGGCGGGCAGGGGCTCTTCATTGACAAATGTAAAAGGGAAAAGCAGATTAATGTCGTTGTGCGAGTATGAGGCCTGGAACTGGGCAGTCGATTTAAACTTCAATATATAACCAGCCTCCAGTTCGTTGTTCAGCATCGACATTTCAGTATCGAAGTCGTAAATCTGCCGGCCATTGATCTCGTGGGAGAGGATGCGTTTGTTCTTTTCGGTGTAGATGGTGTAGGCTGCACGCGAAAACAGGTGATAAAAGCCGATGTAGATGGAGGTATCTCTTTCAGCGTCGTAATACTTCTGTCCCATTAAGTAGCCCATATCTGCCCGATAGTTTTCACCCATTCCCGTCAGGTTGGAATAAACACTAATATTGCGGTTGTCGTAACCTATTCCGGTATGGAAAGCACTGCTTTTCTTTGTCAGTTCCGGAGAAAAGGATTTTGAATACCCTCCAAAGGTCTGGAAGCGGCCATCGGCCGACTGATAAAGGAACTCCAGTCCTGCGTTCCTGTTGTAGTCGGGATCCTCTGCTCTCAGGGCGTTGCGGTTGTGGATGTACCCTTTGATGACAGAGCGTTCCAGCACCTGCTGGTGAAAGGATGCCACGGTATAATTCTGTGCAAGGAAATCTTCCCGCTCCCGGGTTTGCAGGTTCATGACCCCCATCCGGAGGTTCTTATTTACATTTCCACTGAGCCTGGCGCCATACAAAATGGGGATGGGCGCTCCATCTTCATCCAATCCTACTTTTCTGGAGAAGAAAGGTCGCATGGGAGGGACCCCGAAGTCTTCAAATACATCGCTGTTTTCGAGAAAGAAGAGACGCTTTTCGGGCAGCCCGATATCAAAAAGAGTCAGGTTAATGACCTGTTCATCCACTTCTACCTGGGAAAAATCGGGATTCACGGTCAGGTC
>SPBY01000344.1 GCA_004525825.1 Bacteroidia bacterium | reverse complement strand
GAGGTTTTGAATGCACTTCCGCTTATTCTGGTCACCTCCACCTGGGTGAAAGAAATGTATGTTCGCGACGGGATCGAGGAAGATAAAATCAAAGTATTACCCGTGGGTTGCGATACAGATGCTTTTAAACCCTTCAATAAGGACGATCCGAAGATCATGGCAGTGCGTGAAGCACTGGGTGTTTCACCTGAGCAGATCATGATCCTGACCGTGGGAGGGGATGCTGCATCAAAAGGAGCGCAGGAGGTGATGCAGGCACTTGCAGTAAACGATGTCAAATCACCCGATTGGAAATATGTTTGTAAGGTATGGCCCCAGCCCCGCACCAAGCTGCAGAACCTGGCGGATCTGGAATTGGCCACAACCCTCGTGATTGATAGAAGCGTTACCTATGCTACCAACACCATTTCGCGAAATTTTATGCCTTACCTGATGGGAGCATGTGATATTTATGCGGCCCCTTCACGGCTGGAGGGATTTGGTATGCCACAGGTGGAAGCGGGAGCATGTGAAAAACCGGTAATCGGTATTAAGGCCATGGGAATGCTGGATACACTGGTCCATGGAGAAACTGCCTATCTGGCGAAGATAGCCAGGAAAATTATCGCCGGCGAGGTGATCCTTGGCGAAGAATCCGGATTCGAAGAGAGCCACAAGGTAGTTTTCAGCAAACCACGAACGGTGGATTACCGTGCCAATGTGAATGATATTGCAAAGTATCTTCTGATCCTTATGAAGGATGCATCATTGCGTGAAAAGATGGGAAAGGCGGGCAGGGTGCGTGTGGTGGAACATTTCGATTACCGGATCGTAGCAGGCCGGTTTGTTAATATTCTAAACGATGCCCTGGGCATTAGCTGATAAACTCCATGAGGGCCGCAGATTGGAGGGAAGTAGTTTTAGCCAGGGAGGCTGCACTTGAAGTACTTCGCCATAATACCCACGGACCCTTTCATGGACTTCCAAGAACGGCAGGCTGGGGATACCCGGAACCCTATACACGGGATTTATTGATTTCGATCCTGGGCATTGCTGTATCCGGCGATCAAAAGCTGATGGAAAGCACCCGGCTGGTGTTGACCACCCTGGCCGAAAACCAGTCAGAACTGGGCCATATACCGTCCATAGTCCATGATAAGGAGAACACGGGATCCAGTGATTCCACACCCCTGTTTTTGTTGGGAATTGCCATTTTCAGAATCGTTACGGGTGAAGAGGGATTTCTTCATGAAGCAGTTGAAAAAGCACTCACCTGGATGGAGTATCAAAGCCCTACTTCCCGCTACCTGGTTGCACAGCAACCCACCAGTGACTGGCGGGATGAACAATGGGTATTGGGATATGGCCTTTTTGTGAATACCCTGGTATACAGCTACCTTCGTCTGTTTAAGCAAGATGAACGGGCCGATAATCTGAGGAAGGAGATGGTGAGGTTTACCATTACCGGCGGGCAAATGCATCATCATGTCCATGAAGGACTGGTAGTCAAACATAAGCCCTACTATGCATTCTGGTCCTATAAAATTTACAGCAGCGAACGATTCGACCTCCTAGGCAACTCCCTGGCCATGATATCAGGGATTGCCTCTCCAACGCGGGCTTCTCAAATGATATCCTGGATCGAGAAAGAATGCGCAGGGATGAGGGAAAGAGGTGAACTGGCCATGGATCTACCTCCTAATTTCTTTCCCTTTACGAAGCCCGGGGATCCTGACTGGCGTGAAAGGTATTCGGTCTTTAACAATCCTGGGGCATACTACAACGGGGGTATATGGCCTTTTATATGCGGAATCTACATTGCAGCCTTGGTGGCAGCCAAAAGGTACAAGCTTGCCGGGGAAAAGCTCCTGGTACTGACCCGTGCGATCAGGGCCTCATCTTCAGGGGAACTTGATTTTGGATTTAATGAATGGTTGAGGGCGAGGGACGGAAAGCCTGCAGGCCAGGACTGGCAGAGTTGGAGTGCAGCGATGTACCTATATGCCGTAAAATGTGTTGAAGAAAAAAGGACCCCCTTCTTTGAGAAGATGCGGAGTGTCCATGCATCAATTAGCTAAGCCTGCTTTCCCTTATGCTGCTAACGAAGGATCTTCTGATAGACTTCCAGGTAGCCGTCAACCATTTTTTCACTGCTAAAATTTGAAGAAGCCCATTCCATGCAATCTCTCCGGTTAATAAATCCAATGCTATTAACTGCCTCCACGGCTTCTTCAACGTTATTTACCAGGAAGCCGGTTTTAGCATCCAGAATAAGTTCTGGCATAGACCCGCGGTTAAATGCAATTACCGGAGTCCCACAGATCATGGCTTCGACCACACTCAGGCCAAAAGGCTCATCAAATCCAATGGGATGCAGAAGGGCATAAGCTCCACCAAGGAGCTTGTTCCGCTCGACTGGCCCGGAATTGCCCACATACACAATATCCTGATCATCAATATAAGGATTCACCTTTTTGGCAAAGTATTCCTGATCCTGAATCAAACCGGAGATGATAAGTTTTCTTTTTGATTTTTTGGCAATTTCTATGGCTTCAGAGACTCCTTTATCTGGATGAATCCTGCCAAAAAAGAGCAGGGTTTCACCTGATTCGGAATTGAAGCTAAACTCCTTTGTATCAATACCATTGTAAACGGTTGCAGAGTAACTAAGCTCTGGACTGCGATCCGAATTACTGATGGATACATAATAACTGGTTTTATTGTATTTCTTGTAAACCGGAATAATTCTGGGAGAAGAAAAACCATGAATAGTGGTTACCATGGGTGTTTTGATCAGACGAGAATAAGTCAGGGGAAGGAAATCGAAATTGTTATGTATTATATCAAACTGATGTGCCCGTTCCATTAAATGACTGATGTGAAGGCACTCTTCTACTTTGGGATCAAGCTCTGGATGCTCGGCGTCGGATTGCTCACAAACGGAAGCCAGTTTGCCCTTGGTTATCGAATCGGCGGATGCAAATAGTGTCACATCAATGCCCCTGTCAGCCAATCCTTCAGCGATGTTTGAGGATACCTGTTCCCAGGGACCATATTTCAGGGGAGGCGTCCGCCAGGCAATGGATGATAGGATGGCTATTTTCATGGTAATGATTAATGTTTAAGTTGCTCTTTAAAGGGCTTGTCGGGGATTGTCCAGGCAATGGTCCACCAGGGCTTCCAGGTTGGCAGTGCCCACACACATCACTTTGTCAGCCCCTCCCCAGTAAATTTTCACACTCCCATCGTCCTCGGGAACAGCACCGCAACAGAATACTACATTATGGACATATCCCGTAATTTCATACTCCTCTTCGGGTTGAAGAATCCAGTCATCACCCACGGCAATGACCTTTGACGGATCGTCCAGATGGTGCAATGCTGCTCCAAGTCTATACACACACCCATCCATAGTTGGGAAAACACCATGATAAATATGTAACCAACCCCGTGGGGTTTTCATGGGTGGCGCTCCCGGACCAATCTTCATCTCATCCCAATGGTATTGCATGGGTCTCATAATAAGTAAGGATTCGCCCCAGTATTTTAAATCAGGCGAGTAAGATATCCAGACCGACCATGGGGAAATTTCAGAATGAGGACGGTCGAGTCTGGCATAGAGTCCGTCAAATTTTTCCGGGAATATGACCACGTTCCGGTAATCTGATTCAGTGATCAATGAAAACCTTTCAACGCTTTCGAAATCTTTGGTTTTGGCCAGTCCAATACGAACGCCGTGCCTGGAATAGGCGCTGTATGTAATCAGGAATTCGCCATCCATAAATACGATGCGAGGATCTTCCACACCATAGCTTTCGTATTCTTTAAAGATTCCATTTACGGCCGGAACCATGAAGGGTTTTTTGTCCACTTCAAAATTGTAACCATCTTCACTCACTGCCTTTCCTAGTATGCTTCGTCCGTTCATTGTATGGGAACGAAATATCATTACATATTTGTCCTGGTATTTTATCACTGCAGCATTGTGTACCGTAGCTACCGGATAAGGAACATCCTCCTTTGTAAGTATAGGATTATATGGATACCTGTCGATGATCATCAAAACTTTATGTCATGCTAGTGAAATTCTTCATAGGCCTGTAAAACCGTTAAATGAGAGATTAAATAGGCCAATGAGCTTTCAGCACCCTGGTTCCGGTTCACACCATAGCTTTCAAATCCATCGCAGCAACCCTTTGTTTCAAAATCGTAGAGGCTCATTCTCAAATCATTTTCACCCAGGAACCACAAAAATGAAGTGTAGAGCTTTTTGATGTACTCTTTGTCTTTGGTGAGAAGATAGGCCTGGTTATACATTAAAACCATGGCCATGGCATCAATGGGTTGTTGGGCATAAACAGACCGTTCTCCCTCTTTCTTATACCAATTCTCGTTTCCGATGATCGACAGGTAATCATCTTTCATGGTATGGGTGGTCAGGAAATCCATGGCAGCAAAGGCCACATCGTTAACCCGATCGTCATTCAGTATGCCTGCTGCATGCAAAAGTGCAAGAGG
>SPBY01000237.1 GCA_004525825.1 Bacteroidia bacterium | reverse complement strand
TCCCGGTCTGCAGCAGAGAGGAACAGTTACGAGGTCGAGAAAGAGATTTAAAGTGGATATAAGTTTCATCATTCCTGTGTACAACAGGCCGGCTGAGACCGAAGAATTGCTCAGGAGCCTGTCGCATCAGACACGTAAGGGATTTGAGCTTATTGTGGTGGAGGACGGCTCGACCCTAAGCAGCGAAGCAGTGGTGGAGAAGTACAGGGACCAGTTGAATACCTCTTACTTCTTTAAGGAAAACTCGGGGCCCGGCTTGAGTCGCAACTACGGATTTGAAAGGGCCAAGGGTGACTATGCCATCTTCCTGGACTCCGATTGCATTCTTCCGGAGGGATATTTTAAGACAGTAGAGGATGCACTTGAAGCAAATTATACCGATGCCTTTGGCGGGCCCGACAGGGCACATGCCAATTTTACAAAGTTTCAGAAGGCGATCAATTTTTCCATGACCTCCTTTCTCACCACAGGAGGAATCAGGGGTGGGAACGAGAAAATGGGAAAGTTTCATCCCCGCAGTTTCAACATGGGTTTTTCAAAAAAGGTATTTGAAGCCACGGGTGGATTTTCCAACATGCGTTTCGGAGAGGATGTGGATCTGAGCATCAGGATTTTGGACAAGGGATTTCAGACCCAGCTGATCCGCGAAGCCTATGTGTTTCACAAGCGGAGAACCACCCTGGGGCAGTTTTTCAAACAGGTCTACAATTCGGGAATTGCCAGAATAAACCTGCACAAAAGGCACCCGGGAACCCTGAAGATGGTTCATGCTGCTCCGGCCCTTTTTACCCTGGGGGTAGCTATGCTGGCAGTGCTCTCCCTCACTGTATCGGCCTGGTTTGCCCTACCGGTGTTATTCCACATGCTGCTGCTGTTCTTCAGTGCAGCTGTAAAGAACCGAAGTGTCCCCATCGGTCTCCTGGCCGTAATTACCAGCTATACCCAGCTCTTTGGATATGGATGCGGTTTTTTAAATGCCTTTTGGAAACGGATAATCCTTGGCAGGGACGAGTATTCGGCGTTCAAGCGGAATTTTTACAAATAAGCGGCACTTTCTTCGATCCAGTGGAGCATCTCAGGGCCATCATCGGGTGAGAACCACTGGTACCGGTTTTCCTTCCGGAACCAGGTAAGTTGTTTACGTGCAAATTTCCGCGTATTCCTTTGGATCAGATCCACCGCCTCGTCCAGCGAAAGTTCCCCATCGAGGTGTCTGAAAAGTTCCCGGTATCCAACAGTCTTCATGGCAGTATATTCCCGGAGGTGCCCCAAGAGCTTTACCTCTTCCAGAAGTCCGGCTTCCATCATCAATTCCACCCGCTTGTTGATCCTTTCATAAAGGAGCTGGCGCTCCATATCCAGAGCAATCCTAAGGATTTGGAAGGGCCGCTCCTTCTTTTCAGCAGAAAGGAAACTGGAGTAGGGCTTCCCGGTCTGGATGGACACTTCCAGGGCCTTCAGCACCCGCATGTGATTCTTCAGGTCCACCTGGCTGTATGAGACAGGATCGAGCTTTCTCAACTCCCAGGTAAGGGCTTCGAGTCCTTCTTTCTCGTATCTAAGCAGCAATTGTTTCCGAAGTGAAGGATCCACAGTGGGCAGATCGTCGATTCCATGGCAGACCGCGTCGATGTAGAGGCCCGAACCGCCTACCATAAGAAGCAAGTCGTGCTTTTCAAATAAGAGTTCCAGTTTTTCAAGCACCTGGAATTCAAACATGCTGGCATTGTAGGGTTCGCTTACCGGGACGACCTGGATAAAATGGTGCTTTGCCTGGGCAAGTTCTTCAGGTGTGGGTACAGCTGTTCCAATGGCAGTTTCCTGGTAGATTTGCCTGGAATCGGCCGAGATGATCTCTGTATTGAAATGGCGGGCAATATGGATGCCGCAGCTTGTCTTTCCTACTGCGGTGGGACCGGCCAGTACAAGAAGTGTCTTTTTCATGCTAAAAATCCTCTGGCATTCCTTCCTCCAGCATGTCCAGGTCCAAATCGTCGAGACGCAGGTCCTCCGGATCATCCACCGCATCGAACAGATTGTCGTCTGCCTCCTCATCCAACAAGAGGTCCAGGGCCAACTGCGGAGGAGCCTCTCCTTTGGAATGACCAATAAAGGGGGTATTCTTTGAAGAAATCTCTTCAGAAGTTTCGATGAGTTCTATGAAAAAGGCCCGGTCAGAAAAGAAATCAAACACATAGATCATGCGCTGGTTCGGCTCATGGAGAAGTTCTCCGAGTGTCACCTGGTCCATGGTAAATGTGATTACTCCCGGATCGGGCATCATATCGAGCAGGGTGATCTCCTGCTGCTTTTCCCATTGATGGTTGGTAATGAAAAAAGAGGCAAGTTGGGTGGGATCGTATCCCAGGTCCTTCTGCAGGGTATGGTGGAATTTCAGGAATGAATCTGAAGAATCTGCCACAATGTCGCGGAAAAAGATGGGATTCTCATCGCTGATAATTCTGAAGAGATAGATCATCTTACACAAGCTCCTTTAAGAATTCGAGGGTGTCCACCCCGTCGGCATAATCCCAGGGCATAGGTTGCTGCGTTTCACCCGG
Organism: Bacteroidia bacterium; assembly: GCA_004525825.1. Classification (GTDB taxonomy): domain Bacteria; phylum Bacteroidota; class Bacteroidia; order Bacteroidales. Next base: position 3,088 of record SPBY01000237.1, on the reverse strand, counting down.
GGCAATGGCACCAGAAATTTCCGTCAGGTTGGAAACAATGCACTGGATCTCCTCTTTGTGCAAGTCCAGTTGCTCTTGTACCTGTCCAATTTCCGAATATCTTTCATAAAAAACAACTCCCACAGGACTGGCAATGGCACTTTCCTCCTTCAGAAGCAGCACCCAGTTATCGAGTATAGGTGCCTGGTTCATCAGGTAGAGGGTGCGGTAGTAATCCACATTGTTTCCGTATTTATGATGCTGATTGAGGTGGGAAAACCGGTCCAGGACTCCCAGTAGTTTCGTTAGATCGTAGGAATCGGGTATGAAAATCTTGGTCACATTGCGGCAGCCCATGCCAAAGTAGGTGAAGATATCTTCGCCCAGGCGGTAGAGTTCATCTTCGCTTTCCTCCCCGGTCAGCACGGCGATTCCGTTCCGGTTCTTTCGGATAATGTGAGGCATGTTGCGGAAGTAGTATTCAAAGTACCGTGCGCTGTTGTTGCTACCGGTGGCAATGACCGCATCAACCCCTTTCAGCGTTTCATCAGTTAATTCAATGTGGCCTCCCAAGGCAGGATCAATGTCCGACAAAATTTCTGCCACTTTCTTTATGAGCCTGTCATCTTTGGACGAAAGTTTGGCCAGAACCCGGTGACCGCTTGCCAGCACGCAGAGGAGGTCGTGAAAACCCACCAGGGGAATGTTTCCCGCCATGACCAGACCCACCGTGCGAACCAGCCGGGCCGGTGGTGGGGTGAGATCATAGGGTGCAAGCCATTGCCTGAGGACCTCTGGCTTCAGCATCTGTGCGATGCCGCTGAGAGCCCTGAGCACCGAATCCTTTGTAAACCATGGATTGAATATATGCTCGGTCTCAATGATTTCAGCGAAAGCATCCTTGTGGGTATGATTCAGTTCTGAAAGTTGAGCTGATGCTTCGCCCTCTCCATCCGCTTCTCCTTCCGGGAACTGCCGGAGAAAATCACCCAGCCGGGCAAATGCTGAAATAAAGGAATTTGCGGTCTGCAAGGGATTACTGGTTTTCTTCCCTGATCAGGTTCAGTGCTGAACCGGCCCGGAACCAAAGTATCTGGTTTTGATTGAGTGTATGGTCCGCCAGAAAGCTGTCGGTGGTTCCATCGGAATGACGCAGCCTTATCTTCAGGGGCTTTCCAGGTTCCAGATCCTTCAATCCGCCTACATCTATGAGATCATCTTCCCTGACCAGCTCATAGTCCCCCTTGTTCCGGAAAGTGAGTCCCAGCATGCCCTGTTTCTTCAGATTGGTCTCATGAATCCGGGCAAAAGATTTCACCAATACCACCCTGACTCCCAGGTGCCTGGGCTCCATGGCTGCGTGTTCCCTGGAGGATCCCTCGCCATAATTCTCGTCGCCCACCACGATGGTGCCAATCCCTGCAGCCTTGTAAGCCCGGGCTGTGGCAGGCACCGGCTCATATTTGCCGTTTAGCTGGTTCAGCACAGAATTGGTCTTCTCATTGAAAGCATTGACCCCACCGATGAGCATGTTGTCAGAAATGTTATCGAGGTGTCCCCTGAAACGCAGCCAGGGTCCCGCCATGGAAATGTGGTCGGTGGTACATTTCCCCTGAGCCTTGATCAGCAGTTTCAAGCCGCTCAGATCCTCTCCGTTCCACGGGGCAAAAGGAGTCAGCAATTGCAAGCGCTTCGAGGAGGGATCGACACTGATTTCCACGCTGCCTCCATCCTCGGCCGGGGCCTGATATCCATTGTCTTCCACCTCAAATCCTTTCAGGGGAAGTTCCAGTCCCTGGGGTTCATCCAGCCTGACCTCTTCCCCCTTCTCATTCACCAGGGTATCGGTGAGAGGGTTGAAGGTCAGGTTTCCAGCAATGGCCATGGCAGTCACTATTTCGGGAGAGGCTACAAAAGAGTGGGTATTGGGATTCCCGTCGTTACGTTTGGCAAAGTTGCGGTTGAATGAGGTGATGATGGAATTTTTTTCCTGCTTGTCCGCACCATGTCGGGCCCACTGCCCGATGCAGGGTCCACAGGCATTGGCCAGCACCACACCACCGATCTCTTCAAAAGTATTGATCAGTCCGTCCCTCTCAATGGTGTAACGCACCAGCTCGGAACCCGGGGTGATGGTAAATTCTGCGGCGACCTTTAATTGTTTCTCACCGGCCTGCCGGGCTATGGAAGCGGCCCGGGTGATGTCCTCGTAGGAGGAGTTGGTGCAGGATCCGATCAGTCCCACTTCCAGTTTTTCAGGATATCCCTGCTCTTTCACTGCTTTGGCAAATTGAGAAATGGGCCAGGCCTTATCTGGAGTGAAGGGTCCGTTGATATGGGGCTCCAGGCTTGAGAGATCGATCTCGATCACCTCATCGAAGTAGTTTTCCGGGTCTGAGTAGACTTCCGGATCTCCAGTGAGGTGTTCTGCTATCTTATCGGCTTCAGCTGCCACATCGGAACGACCTGTGCCTGACAGGTAGTCTCTCATTTTCTTATCGTATCCAAACAGCGAGGTGGTGGCTCCGATCTCTGCACCCATGTTACATATGGTGCCCTTGCCTGTGCAGGAGATGGAAGAGGCACCGTCTCCAAAATACTCCACGATTTTACCGGTTCCTCCCTTCACAGTGAGAATTCCGGCCACCTTCAGAATCACATCCTTGGCCGAGGTCCACCCGTTTAGCCTGCCGGTCAGTTTTACTCCAACCAGTTTTGGAAACTTGAGCTCCCAGGGCATTCCTGCCATTACATCCACGGCATCGGCGCCACCTACTCCGATGGCGATCATGCCCAATCCGCCTGCGTTCACCGTATGCGAATCTGTTCCGATCATCATTCCCCCGGGAAAAGCGTAGTTCTCCAGGACCACCTGGTGAATGATTCCTGCACCTGGTTTCCAGAATCCGATCCCGTATTTGTTGGATACGCTTCCCAGGAAATCATACACCTCCTGGTTGGTATGCAAGGCAGTTTTTAGATCTTCTACAGCACCCGATTTTGCCTGGATCAGGTGGTCGCAGTGAACCGTGGAGGGTACTGCCGCCCTTGGTTTTCCGGCCTGCATAAACTGCAAGAGTGCCATCTGGGCCGTGGCATCCTGCATGGC
>SPBY01000269.1 GCA_004525825.1 Bacteroidia bacterium | reverse complement strand
TTCTTCACACCGGTGACCGATCCCCTGAGTTCATGGGTGGCATCGTTGAGGTTTACTTCCTGAAGGCTAAAAGATACCGTCGGCGGACTGCAGGGCCCCTCCACATTTACGGAGGTACCCCTGTTATCTGTTCCACAGGAATTGCTCACTGATAAAACGACCGTGTGTGCACCGGGTGCCAGCTTAAAACTGGCACTCAGATCCCTGGATTCGCGGTCAAACTGGAAGCCAGTGTAGGCTTGGCCATCCAGGGTGAGGGTAATGTTGGCCTTGTTCTTCACCCCGGTGACCGATCCCCTGAGTTCATGGGTGGCATCGTTGCGATTTACTTCGTCGAGCGTAAAAGATACCGTAGGCGGGATCGCAGGGAACTGCCACCTCGGAAGGATTGTAGCTTATCCTTGTGGAAACCTGATCTTCTCCGCACTCGTTGCTGGCGATCAATGAAAAGGTGTTGAGACCATTGATGAGCCTGATGGAGGTGCTCAATACATTGTTGCTGAAACTGAAGGAAACAGGTTTCCCGTTTGCTGTGCGGCCCAGCTGATTGGGGTCGGCTACATTGCGCACTTCGGCCCTAAGGGTACAGCTTGGCTGGTCGGTGCTGCTTTGGCTCTGGACCGGATCAATCATTCTGATGACCGGCAGGGGACAGGGCATGGACTCTTTAATGAATACCTGCTCTTTAAGATCTTCACCTGACTCATTTTGTGCCCTTATGGTCACTATATTTTCCCCTTCCCTCAAGGCAAGCCTTGCCGTCCGACTCTTAGTGCTATTGCTGAAATTGAAATCCGGGAAAATCACTCCGTTCACATAGAGTCCGATATTACCTTTTGAATTTACATGCAATACAGTGGCGTGCAATTCTTCGGACGGTTCATTGGTCCTGAACGGATTTGTATAGGGGCTGAAGATGTTAATCTCCGGCGGTGAACTCCTGCTTACAGGTACATGGTATACAGGTTCCTGGTAAATTGGTTCCTGGTATACAGGTGCGAAATAGGTAATGGAGGTTGACTCTGAGGCGGAACCGGCCTCATTACTGGCAGTGATTTCCACGGTGTTGATGCCTTCCGGGAGGAACAGGCTGACAGATACCCTGCCCTCGGCATCGAAGGAGAAATTGTGGATGCTGCTTCCATTCAATCTCACCCTTACATCATTTCGTCCGCGCACGTTTTGAGTTTCCGCGCTCAGGGGAAATCGCCTATCGATCACCTCTACCGGAGTGGCCGGGTTGATATAGCGGACCGTCGGACTTGCTATATTTTCAGGATCAGTGAAATGGATGTCAAGCAGGTCCTGCGCAGTGCCTGATTCATTGGATCCCTTGATAAGCATATTGTTCACCCCCTTCAGCAACATAACACTGGTCTTCACCAATCCGGAAACCGGGTAATACTCGAAGGGAGTATTGTTTCCGTTCAGCGTGAGCTGAATATCCTGTTTACTGCTGATGTTTTTCACGCTGGCAGTCACATCAATCCTGTCTGAGGATGTGGTGATCTGATTTCCCCGGGGCGAAGTAAACTCAACTGTGGGTGCAGGTATAAGTGCCTCATTAGGATTATCAAGGGTAACAATTGCCAGATCTTCAGCGGTCGAACTCTGGTTTGTAGCCTTGATCATGAATTTGTTTTCTCCATCACGCAACCTGACATTCGCTATAAAGGCTTTTGTGTTCGCATTGTAAGTGAAGCTATTGTTCGTAAAGCCATTTTGGTAAAAGCTAATGTTGTCGGGTCCGCTCACATTATTTATTATAGCCTTTATGGTATAGAAGGGAGACCCGGTATGGTCTGAGTCGGCCGACGGATTGGTGATACTCACCGAGGGGTGCGAGAGGGAAACCGGCACAACAAGATTGCCGGTATTGGAGGTATTGCCGTAGCTGGAAGTTACGCCGGAGGAGTAATTGTTTGACGCACTTCTGGCTGAGGAGCCACCCCGGAGGTTCCACCTGAGTCCCAGGCTTACATAGTTGTTTCGGTCCAGACCTGACCCGGAAATGATCCTGTTGTCGAGATCGATGCCGGCCCAGCTATTTTTTTCAGGAAAGTAAAAGTTGGTTTTAAACTCAACCCCGACAGTAATGGATCTGGAAAACTGGTAACCGAGAAAAATACCTGCAGTTGGCAGGAGGGCTGCCTTGTTGACCAGGCGTGTTTCGAAGTCCCCGTCGCTGAGTGCGACCAGGTCCTCATACACCAGTTTGCTGTCGCGGTTTGGATCGATCCCTCCATAATCGTACAAATTGTTCCCGGCATCGTAGAGATCGGTAAAAGTGCGTCCGTGGGTGATGCCGCCACCCACAAATCCGGTAAGCACGATCCGGGTGCGCTCCCTCAGCCGGTTCAGGGTAAGGCCCAGCTCCAGGTCGTAGTTAAAGAAGCTGTAGCGGATGTTGCTGTAGGTATTGTCGGGATTGATCCGGTGGTCATAGGCCTTGTTTTCTCCGGCCAGGAAGCGGAATTTCCAGTCAACACTCAGGAATGCATTTTCCTTTTGATAGAGTTGACTTCCAAATGTAAAATCTAATCCAAATCCTTTTGAATTGGCCAGATCTGATTTCTGGTATGCATATCCGGCACCGAAACCGATGGTCAGCCCTCCCGGGGAGGTAAAGCTGGCCTTTTGTGCCATGCTGTTGTTAAAGACAAACATGGACAGGAAAAACAAGCCGAGGGTAGGTGCTAGTGCTTTCATAAAGATGCCTTTAGGGTTTCATACGATAAGAAGCAGATATGGTTTGTTTATAGATCGGAAAGTAGAAGAAAGTCCCTGCAGTCAAACGGATTGAAAAGGTTCACAGGGATGCAGCCATTGCCTTGCTTCATGCATTCAGGAAGGGTGTCGTGAACTTTTATTTTAGACGCTTGTTTTGGAGTAAACAAAGCTATTTCCAAATACAGAGATGAAAAAGAACATATTTATAAGCGGACTTTTAATCCTTTTGATGAGTACAGGATATGCACAGACCTCCTTTTACGACTTTACAGTAAAAGATATCAATGGGGAGGATTATTCCCTTTCACAGTTAAAGGGCAAAAAGGTGCTAGTAGTGAATACCGCATCCAAATGCGGATTGACCCCACAGTATGAAGGTTTGCAGGAACTTTTCGAGAAATATGGGGGGGATGATTTTATGATCATTGGATTTCCGGCCAATAATTTTGCCAGGCAGGAACCTGGGTCCAATGAAGAGATAGCGACATTCTGCCAAATTAATTATGGGGTTACTTTCCCGATGATGGGCAAGATCTCGGTGAAGGGAGACGATCAGCATCCGCTATACAAATGGCTGACCTCTAAGAGCGATAATGGATTGGAGAACAGCGAGGTTACCTGGAATTTTCAGAAGTATATGATCGATGAAGAGGGACAGCTGGTGGGACATTTCGCGCCCACGGTAAAACCAGACAATAAAAAATTGGTCAGTTGGATTGAAAACTGATTTCTCAGCTCAGGCTTCCAAGGGCCACGGTGATGGCCTCCCCATTTAGGCCACTGGCCTCTTCGGATGCCAGGAAGGCAATTACCTCGGCTACTTCTCTGGGTGTCACCACCCGGCCCGCAGGGCTGAGCGCAGCTCTTTCCTCCCACACCTGCTTTGTGGTAATACCGCGCTCTTTGGCTTCAGTCTCTGCCGAAGTTTCTGACATGGTGGTCCGCACCCAGCCTGGCAGAACCGCGTTGGAAGTCACCCCGTGCCGGGCTGCATCCTGGGCCACCGATCTCATAAGGCCCAGCAGACCATGCTTTGAGCTGTTGTAAGCACTACCAGCGTATTCCGCCACTTGTCCGGCTGTGGAACTGGTGAATACCATCCGGCCATACCCTAAATTAATCATGTCTTTGACCACCAGTTGTGACAGGAAAAAAGGACCGTCCAGGTTGATGCCCATGCTTTCCCGCCACACCGCCGGATTCTGCTCCCAGAACACGCGTTCATGGGCCGAACCAATCCCGTGATTGCATACCAGTATGGTCACCGGTCCCAGTCGATCCTGGGTTTCCTTCACCGCCCGGGCACAGTCCTCAGGCTTGGCAAGGTCTGCCACCACATAGTCAAGGCCCAGTGTTTGCAGTTCGTTCTCGCTGCGAGAAACGGCCATTACACGGGCACCGCGTGCTGCCATCAGTTCAGCCGTCACCCGGCCGATTCCGCGCCCCGCGCCCGTTACAAGTGCCACTTGTCCTTCTACTCCAGCCATAATGGTCTCATGGTTTATCTTTCTTCCTGAAATCCTAATATATGAAATTAATGTGCAGTAAGTTCTGGTCCCCTGGTAAAAGCTTCGGGGGCGACCGGTAATTCCTTCACAACTTCTTCTTATCCACAATCACTCCGGTCAGGTAGGTCGATATAAAGATCAAAGCAAACGGTATCCATGTCCCCAATGGGCTTTGGAACATCTCAAAACTCTTATTAATGATCAGAGCTACAAGAAAGAAATCCATCAAGATTACAATCAGTAAAAATGCAATTGCCGTCTGCAATGGAGAGGTAAATTGAAATCTTCGAAAGTAGAGCAGTGAAAGCAATGAAAAGATTATTGGAGCTCCAATAGCATGTACTATAAGCGTTGTTTCCAAAGTCATCAATGACATCCCGACAAACATGATTGCACCACATAGTGCCCAACCAAGCAATCCAAGAGCTAAGATTATTAGTATACCCCGGAAATTCATTTTCTTCATAATTTTACTTTTGGATTAATCATAACAGATCATTCTCCTCCAGCCATAATCTGACCCTTTCATGCTCGGTCAGGTATTTGGCTTCTACATCGCGGACTATTTGCAGGAATTCGGGTTCATCCCTGATGCTGTTAAATAAGGGATCATTTTTAATTAAAGTGACCCACCATAATGGATAAGTATGTTTCTTATTAAATTCGCGCAAATGTTCGTACGCTTTGGCCCTGTCACCTAAAAAAGCATAAACAGCAGCAAGATCATAATGAGCAGCTCCAAATCTTGAGAGATATCTGCCAAGCTCTAATGCTTCTGTATCATATTTGATTTGTCGATTAAAAAGGAATTCTGCCTCTTGATCTCTGCCCACTTGTTTATATGCATAAGCACTTCGATAGGTCTGCTGTAAAGATAAGATTGGGTTTTCGGCTATATATTTATTGTATTTTTCAGCATACATGAAGGCTGCTTTGTCTTGACCTGTAATTGAATAATACAAAAGCAGAGTATTGTTAATACTCATTCTCGACGTATCTATATTATAAGCTCTTTTTTGAATTTCAACCGCA
>SPBY01000710.1 GCA_004525825.1 Bacteroidia bacterium | reverse complement strand
TGCAGCCAGGGATGGAGGCCATGGATAAAGCCAATCCTCTTGGAGTTTCCTTCAAGGCTGAGGGGAAGATAAAACGCACGGTGGCCGTTCTGGATTTGCCTCCCGCCATTTCTGTGCATCGTTTACTTTACGGACATGCCCCGAAAGTGGATTATCCGGTATCGGTACACAACTTCACTCAGCAAACCTCGTTTCCGGTGGAGCTTCAGGTGTTCCCAGTCGGCAAGACAAGGCCCAAATATAAAGAGACCCTTACCTATGTGGCAGCACCGGGTTCTTTCCAGGAACAGCATTTTGAGCTGGAGCTGTCCCCTGGTGACTATGAGGTCAGGGTAAACGCGCTTGGAGTTGAGTACACTTCTCAGCTCGGTGTAGGCAAAGCGGAGGGAAGACCCCTGGTCTCCGAGGTGGACCTGAACGGCGACGGGATCAGTGAGTACCGAATGGAGAACGACAGCGTGCAGGTGACCCTGCTTACCACCGGCGCTAGGGTGATTGAATATATCGTGAAGAGCCGAAATGATAATGTGTTATATAAGTGGTGGCCTAATAAGGCTGTGGATGACCGGAGACCTTTCCGTAAACGCGGTTTCTACCCATTCGGCGGATTTGAAGATTTTCTCGGTCAGGCCAGTTTAGAGACTCACCAGGTGTATCATGCAGAAATCACCAAGAGCGAAGGGAGTTATGTTCAGGTGAAAATGTGGTACGAATATTTTGGGAACCGGATGGAAAAGACTTTCACCCTCTATGGCAATTCCCCGCTGCTTGAGGTGCGATTTGCCATGGACTTTCAAAGGTACCCGGAGACCAATATGCTTGGGCCCCAACCCATCCTGGCCCTGGGTGAAAAACATTGGACCGAAGATCTTTTCGTGGCACCTGAGATCGGAGGCCTGGAGGAGTACCGGATGAAGACAGATAGATACTATGGAAAGGCTATCCCTCTTAAGGAGGGTTGGAATGCAGCCTATGACACCATGGAGGATGTTTCATTTGTCGGTGCCTATCCGGTGGACCGGCCGCTCTTCCTGCATATGTGGATGAATACGGATCAAAATGGGGATTCACATCATTTTTATGCAGAATTCCAGCCCTGGCTTCATATTGAAAGGAGGAATATCAGCTATTTCTCATATTACATGTGGGCCGCAGGCGGAAGCTGGGAGAAGGGGGTTCAGGAATTGCGCGAGCGGAACCTGATCACCCTTACCCAAAAGAGGTAAGAGCTTCCGCCAGCCTTTCAGCTTAAGGCCCAACTGCTACATGAATTGGATATACTAGGTGAAAACCAAGTGCTGCCATATGACAGATAATTCTTAAATTGTGCCTTGCTTTTTGGGATAAATAAAGACCACCCTTCCATGACACATTCAAGAGAAAATCTGCAAAAGACATTGAATCATCAGCAGCCTGACCGGATGGTGGTCGATTTTGGGGCTACACCGGTCACCGGGATCCATGCGTTGATGGTGGAGCAGCTCAGAGAGCATTTTGGACTGGAAAAGAAGCCGGTAAAGGTGAGTGAGCCTTACCAGATGTTGGGTGAGGTGGAGGAGGACCTGCAGGAGGCCATGGGGGTGGATGTAATCGGGGTTTCGCCGGCCTCAGATATGTTCGGTAATCCCATGAAGGACTGGAAAGAGTGGCGTACCCCCTGGAATCAGGTAGTACTGGTACCAGGATCCTTTACCGTATCGGTCGACGGAAAGGGGGATACTCTGATGCATCCACAGGGAGATGCATCGGCGGCCCCCAGTGCAAAAATGCCCAAGGCAGCCTATTTCTTTGATGCAGTAAATCGCCAGGAACCCCTGGATGAGAGTAAACTGGATCCGCACGATAATGTAGAGGAATTTACTCCTATCACCAAAGCCGATCTGGATTACTGGAGCAGGGTGATACCGGAAGTGGCATCCAAGGATAAAGGGGTGGTGGCCAATTTCGGGGGGACTGGCATTGGAGATATTGCCCTGGTGCCCGGACTTAACCTGAAGGCTCCCAAGGGAATCCGCGATGTGGCCGATTGGTACATGTCCACCCTG
>SPBY01000310.1 GCA_004525825.1 Bacteroidia bacterium | reverse complement strand
TGACCGAGAAATTCAGGGACCAGACCTTTGACAACCAGAACCATGGCATGGTACTGGTGGATGGATACGTCTATGGATCCAATTTCACAGGCAGGAATAGCGGCAAATGGGTGTGCATGAATTGGGATACCGGGGAGATTGTATGGATCGCGGATTTTTACAACAAAGGTCCCATCATTTATGCCGATGGCATGCTCTACCTCTACGAGGAGAAACACGGTCACCTGGGTTTGGCAAAGGCCGATCCCAACAAGTTTGATCTGGTCTCTTCTTTCCGGCACTACGAAGGAGCCGGTGCCCACTGGGCTCGTCCCACGATTTTCAATCAGGTATTATTTTTGAGGCATGGAGAAACCCTGACCGCCTATGATATTAAGATTCAGTAGATGGAAATTTGCAATATGAGAAATAGAAAGAACAGAGTGATATGTGGGGCAGTTTGGATGCTGACAGTGTTGACCCTGATTCAGGTTCAGGCACAGGGACAGGACTCCCAGTGGAGAGGGGCCAACAGGGACGGGAAATATACCGATACGGGCTTATTGAAAAGCTGGCCGGAGGGGGGGCCGGAACTGATCCTGAAGAAAGATGGCCTGGCCAATGGATACTCTTCCCCCATAGTCTATGAAGGAATGATTTACATCAGCGGGAAGCGGCAGGAAGAAGATGTCCTTACCAAACTGGATATGCAGGGAAATATCCTCTGGGAAACCGTGTATGGAAAGGCCTGGAACCAGAGTTATCCGGAGACCAGGAATACCCCAACCATTGAAGACGGACGCATTTACATCATGGGAGGATTGGGAACCGTTGTTTGCATGGATACGGAAAAGGGTGAATTCATGTGGAAGGTCAATACCCATGAGGAGCAAGGGGGTGAATTTCATCGCTGGGGAATGGCCGAGTCGCTTTTGTTAACGGATAAAGCCGTGATCTCTTCTCCCACCGGGGAGCAGACCGCCGTGGTGGCCCTGGATAAAAAAGACGGAACTCTAATGTGGAAGTCAGAACCCCAGGGAGGGGTCAGGTCCTATGTTTCACCCATGCTCATTGAGCACAATGGGACCCGGATGGTGCTGATCACCTCCAGCGAAGATATTCTGGCTGTGGATCCTGAAAGCGGCGAGGTATTCTGGAACATCGATCTGGTCACAGATTACGGCTTCGATGGCCGGCGTAACAACACCAACACACCCCTCTTCCACAATGGAGAAATTTTTACCACCAGCGGATATAATGCCTCCGCTGTGATGATAAAGTTATCCGCTGACGGGAAATCGGCAGAGGTCAAATGGAGCAACGATGTCATGGATACCCACCATGGGGGTGTGGTGCTCCTGGATGGCTATATCTACGGTTCCAACTGGCTCAACAATGGAAATGGAAACTGGGTAAGCCTGGAGTGGGAGACCGGCAAGGTCTTGTACGAGGAAAAGTGGATCAATAAGGGATCCATGATCTACGCCGACAGACTGCTCTATATCATGGAGGAGAAGACCGGTCACATTGGATTGCTGGAACCGAGCCCCGAAGGATTTAAACTCATCAGTTCCTTTTTGCCCGAGGGTGGAACAGGACCCTGGTGGGCGCACATGACCATCTATGGGAAGAAACTTTTTATGAGGCATGGTTCCACGCTTTTTGTATATGATATAGCTGAATAATTTTGAAACTCACTGCTCCAAATATTGTCACTGCTTTTCTTGTCCTTGCGGCTGTCCTTTCCGTAGGATGGTGGCTGGCCAAGGATCCGGTGAGTGGGTTTGAGACCACCCAGCCCGGACTGGACAACCGGGGAGTGGGCGGAGTGGTGGCCGATATCGACATTGGGGCCTATTTTGAAACGCTGGGTACCCTGGATTCGGACCTGCAGGAGAGCTGGCCCAGGTTCCGGGGAGAGAATTTCGACAACATCAGCCGCTCAAAGGTTCCCTTGATTGAGAAGTTCCCCGAAGGAGGACCGATAGTGAAGTGGGAAGTTCCCCTGGGGGAAGGTCACGCGGGAGCAGCCATCTACAAAGGGGCAGTCTATGTGATGGATTACGATGAAGAAAAGCGGGCCGACCTGCTGCGGGCCTATGCCCTGGAAACCGGCGAGGAGCTCTGGGTAAGAGGCTACAAGATCAACCTGAAGAGGAACCACGGCATGTCACGTACCGTTCCGGCAGTGACCGAAGATCATATCCTCACCATTGGTCCCCGCAGCCATGTGATGTGCGTACGTCGACAGGACGGGGAGTTTCTCTGGGGCCTGAATGTGGAGAAGGAGTATGGAGCTGAGATCCCGCTGTGGTATACCGGGCAGTGTCCCCTCATCGACGAAGGCAAGGCGGTGATCGCTACGGGAGGCCGTTCCCTGCTTGTAGCCCTCGATATGGAAAGTGGTGAGGTGCTCTGGGAAACCCCCAACGAAAAGGGATGGCTGATGTCCCACTCCTCGGTAATGCCTTACGAATTCGGAGGAAAGAAGATGTATGTCTACAGTGCCTACGGCGGGGTATTCGGGGTGGCAGCCGAAGGTCCGGAAGCAGGCACGATTCTCTGGGAAACTACTGCCTGGAACCACCAGGTGGTGGCACCCTCACCGGTGTGTATGCCCGACGGAAAGATATTTCTTACTGCCGGCTATGGGGCCGGGGCCATGGTATTGCAGCTTACTCCTGCCGGAAGTGGATTCTCAGTGGAGGTGCTCAACGAGTACCTGCCCAAGGATGGCCTTGCCTGCGAACAGCAGACCCCGGTGGAATTCAAGGGTTATTTGCTGGGGATCCTCCCCAAGGATGCCGGTCCGCTGCGGAACCAGCTGATCTGTGTACATCCCGACAACTTCAATAAGGTGATCTGGACCAGTGGTCAGGACAAGCGCTTCGGACTGGGGCCCTACATGATCGCCGACAACAAACTCTTTATACTTAGTGACGATGCCACTCTGACCATAGCCAGGCCCAGCACTACCGAATACCTGGAGCTGGACTCCTACAGAGTGCTGGAAGGAAATGATGCCTGGGGCCCGCTGGCCATTGCCGACGGATACCTGGTTATGCGTGATTCGAAAACCATGGTGTGTCTCGATATGGCTGTATCGCGACAGTGAAAAACGAAAAAAAGAAGGGGATGAAAAAAAGAGGCCTAACCATCGTAATTCTGGTGATCCTGACAGTGATCATCGGGGTGATTGTGGTCGATTTCCTGAGCAACAGGCCCGACCGCCGGGGGGATAATCCCTATGCCCTGGAGGTGGACCAGTACAAGGAGGTGGATCCGGAACTGATCTCTTATAAAGAGACCCGGAAGTTTGACCTGGGTTTACTTATAGCTACAGATATCACTTATTTTGATCATAAGCTGTATGTCTCCGGCAATTCCAGCATGGTAGTGCTGCCACTGGACGGGTCACCAGCAGACATGCTGGAAATCATCCCTGGAGCCACCTGCCTGGAGGTGGATGATCGGAATATTTTTATCGGGACCCGAAACCATGTGGCAAAGTATGACCATTCCGGAGAACTGTTGCAGGAGTGGACTGCTTTGGATGAACGTACCGTGATTACCAACCTGGCCGTTAAGGAGGATCATGTTTACGTAGCAGATGCCGGGAACCGTCGGATCGTCATCTTTAACAGGGAGGGTGAGATTACCGGAGAGTTTGAAGGCAAGGCCGAGACAGAGGCCGGACACGGGTTTATTATTCCCAGTGCCAATTTCGATCTGGTGGTGAACGGCTATGGGGAATTATGGGTGGTGAATCCCGCCAAACATGCCCTGGAAAACTATAGCGATGACGGGCGCCTGCGTGGGTACTGGCAGAACTCCTCCATGGAGATTGACGGTTTTCTGGGTTGTTGTAATCCGGCCAGGATCACTACCCTGGCAGATGGATCCTTTGTAACCAGTGAAAAGGGACTGGTACGTATCAAGATCCACGATCAGTCAGGAAAACTTGTAAGCGTGGTAGCCCCACCTGCTCTCTTTGATAATGGCAGGAGTGCCAACGATGAAACAAAGGCCCCGGCAGTATGTGCAGATGAGAAGGATGTGATCTATGCTCTCGATTTTGAGACTGATATGATCAGGGTTTTTGAGCCCATTGAAACTGAATAGCAAGCAAAACATGGACAGAAGAGGTTTTATACAGAAATTTGGCAGGGGAAGCATGTTGGTGGCCCTGGCGGCCATGGCAGGAATCCTTGTGGCCCGCAGGCAGGTGCATCCCGACCAGGAGTGCACCGATGGGTTTCGCTGCAGGGAGTGCCGCAGCTTATCGCATTGCCAGCTGCCCGAAGCCATAACAACGCGCGATCATGGAAAAGAAGGATAAGGGACAGAGCAGGCGGACATTTATCAACACCGGGGTAAGGCTTGCCCTGGGTGTTTCGGTGGTGGGTACAGCAGCATTTACCCTGAAGCGGTCTGCCACCGGGAAGGACTATGTGTGGCAGATCGATCCCTTCAAATGCACCCAATGCGGACGCTGTGCCACCGAATGCGTGAAGGCCACTTCGGCGGTGAAGTGTATCCACGCTTACGCTCTTTGCGGCTACTGCGATCTGTGTGGGGCCTACTTCAAGCCGGGTGCCAAGTTGCAGACCGGAGCCGAGAATCAGCTCTGTCCCACCGCAGCCATCCAGCGAAAGTTCATAGAGGAACCCTATTTTGAATACATCATCGACGAGGAGCTCTGCATTGGCTGTGCCAAATGTGTAAAAGGCTGTTCGTCCTTCGGGAACGGATCGCTCCACCTGCAGATCCGGCACAATCTCTGTCTCAACTGCAACCAGTGCTCCATTGCAAGCAACTGTCCCAACGATGCCATCAGCCGGGTTCCGGCCGATGAACCATACAAGATTAAGGGGGATT
>SPBY01000473.1 GCA_004525825.1 Bacteroidia bacterium | reverse complement strand
TTGGAATTTTCCTTGTTTCCCTGCAATGCACTGGAAATATGGAGTTGGCTTCTGTTGGTATATATAAGACTTTTTCCTCCACCAGCAGCAAAACTGGTTCTCAGATCGAGTTGATGCTCGGAGTTACTTACAAAAGTTAGTTTAGACATATAGAACCATTTCCGGGACAGTATTCTCAGAATGCTTATTTCGCCATTCTGACGCTGCTTGGATTCTAATGTATCCTGGGCCGTTACATTGCCATCGTAAGAAAGTCCAAGTTGATTCTTATTGGCCACATAGTTAATCGAGCCATTCAGATTCAGGGTCGTTATATCAGTAGCTTTGGTATAACTGAAGCCCGAGCTTATAGTACCTTTCAGCCTATCCACAAACTTTTCCTCAAGAGCCGACAAGACAACAATGTCAGGCAATGTAGTCAATCTGGGCACGCCTATTGTACTCCATATATAGCAGCTTTTCACCTTACCGGAGGGCAAGAGCTTGCCGTAAAAAACATCCCCACTCTGCAATACAATTCGCATGGAATTAAGGATTTTTACGCTATCGATCTTGTTCCATTCCACCTGAATGGTTCCAGCATCGTCGGTGGAAAGCCTCAGCTGATTATTATTAAGGGATTTAACCTCACCGGTAACTCTGTCCCCACTTTGAAAATAGATGGTATCAATTTTGCCGGAAGCCATGGAATCGCAGGCAAAGACCAAAACAAGAAGACAAACAAACCCCAGCTTACGCATGAACTTCAATTGTTGATTTGATAAGTCGACGACAAGATATTTAATTATTCGCAGAATTGGAACTGAACAAAAAGCAACAATTCATCAATGAAGGATCCAAAGGTCGGGCCGGAGAATTTTGATGGGCCTTTTCAATTGGAATCGTCTAACCACATTAAACCTGATGTTACCGGTGTTATAGCCAAACCAGTTCCCGTAACCCGGGCTCAGGTTCGTCATGGTAAAATAAATATAGCTCAGCCCAACATAATATCGTTTGCTGTTGAAACCAAAGGATATCCGGGTGGAATTGGTAAATCCTGCACTGATGCCCATACTACTGGTTACTGAGCTGGCCGTGTGATGAACCTGGTTATACCCTCCTGAAATTCCAAATACAGTGGAAAGTGATAAAAAGAGCTTTTCTCTCGAGACAAAAGTATAGGCATACCCGCCATTCACACCCACATTCATTATATCAACCTGGTTAAAGGGAGTATCTTCGAGGAAGCCTGAGGGGGGAATATAGCCCCCAACCAGGACCGTATCGGCCATTCCGAGCATCCAGTATGCTTCAATTCCTACAATAGGTGATCCAGCACTTCTTTTCTGAAACTCATTCTGCAGGAAGGACGCTTTGTAGGAATAGCGTGAGGAATTAAACAGGTATTGTACATTCAATCCCAAAATATGGGTTCGAAGGTCGCCCCTTTGTGGAAATGGGCTCGCAGTGGCCCAATTGGGAACGAGGTCCTCCGGATTGGAAACATAATATCCCTTGTTCCACTGAAGGTAAAGGTCAACGATGTAAGATCTGAAAATGCTATGGGCCTGCATATCAAAATATTTGGATTCTCCGTACTGGTCATCATCTTGATTGATAAAAGGCATTTTAACCGCCAGGTTTAAGGTGAGAAAACTGTAGGTATAGCCCAATCCAAGCAATAAATTATCATTGGTTTTGTATTTTAGCCAGGGACTGAACAGCCTGCTGGACAGGTTGTATCCGTTCTGCTTTCTTGAAACATAGGCCCTGACAGTCAGCTCATCCTTAAAGGCTTCAACGTAGTTTGTATCGAGCTGTACTCTCTCAAATTTACCAAAGGTCTGCGCTTTTGCAGAGTAGCCCGATAAGGCTAATAAAATTATGCCAAAGAAGATGAGGGCCCGCCAGTTCATTTCTACAAAAATAACATACTTATTGAATCACCTTCTATGCTTGAAATCAATTTGTTCTATCTTTGCTAAAATTAGTGCTTTCGATCTTCAAACGATCAGTGACACCAACAACAACTGCTATTCCATGAAAAAAACTATCTTCATATCTCTTGTATTTCTGTTGCTTTCCTCTTCGGTGGTCAAAGGCCAGGCTGCCCTGCTGGTGCTGATTTTCGGAGAAAAAGCTGCTACTGAAAATTTCCATTTTAGCCTGAAACTGGGAGTCAATTATTCCATCATTCACGGCTATGAGGAAGGAAAAAACGCATCAAGCTTTAATTTTGGTCTGGTAAACAATATCCGGCTAACGGATAGGCTCACCCTTACTCCTGAGTTCATCCCCCTGGCCCCCCGGCAAATCAAAGATGTGCCTGTAATAACCACCGGCAATCCTGACCTGGATGATTTGCTTGTGGAAGTGGAATCGGCCGATCGGAAACTAAGCTACATCGACATCCCGGTCCTGTTGAAGGTTAAGCTAAGCGAACGTTTCAGTATATCCGCCGGTCCACAGATTAGCTTCCTTACCGGGGCCTCTGACACCTATAAGTCCATCCCGATTGAGGATGTGAGATTAACCACTGAAGTGGACATCAAATCGGCTCTGAATAGCATTGATATTGGGGCTACCATTGACCTGATGTATATTCTTGTACCTCCCAAAGGAGGAAAAGGCATTAATCTGTTTCTTCGCTACAACAAAGGATTCATGGATTTGTCCAAAGCAACGGAGTCTGGAAAACAAACATACTCTATGATTCAAATGGGAGCCACCTTTCCTTTTGTACAGAAGTAATCCTCTATTTGCATCATCGCCTATACCTTTTTTTGTACTATTTTGTTACTTATATCACTGAATTAGAACTCTAAAACCAAGACCATGAACCATAAGATTAGTAAACTTTTTATAATACTTATAATGGCTTTGATGATCTATTCAAGCCAGGACCTAAGTGCACAGATCATTGAACTAAATGCATTTACCGGATGGCAGCTGAATGGAAAAGCAAAATTGTATGAGGGTGAAATCAGACTCAACGATGCGCAGAATTACGGTGGAAAGCTGGCCTATGGTATTTCCACAAGCACCTTTGTAGAGGTATCCTATATGCGGACCGATACCGAGGGACAGTTTTTTCCTTATTATGCCGGAACACCGGGTGACAAGGTTGCACTCAGCGAGAATATTGTCCAGATAGGAGGATTGCAGCAGATGGATCTTGGAAGAATTTCTCCCTTTGCCACCCTGGCTGCTGGTCTTACAGTCTGGAGTCCGAAGACTTCTGGCTATACAGGCTACACCCAGTTCAGTTTTTCCTTTGGGGCCGGAGTAAAGATCTGGCTTACCGACTTCCTGGGTATAAGGCTCCAGGGTACCATGCTGATGCCTCTGGTATACCAGGGTGCCGGTCTTGGATGTGGCATTGGAACA
>SPBY01000299.1 GCA_004525825.1 Bacteroidia bacterium | reverse complement strand
AGGTTGCGCGAATACTCTCCTCAGTATCACTATCAGTGCCGAGCATCATTTCTGCGCTTACCATAATTCCAGATCTGGTAAGCGTTTCAATCAGCTTTTTATGTTCATTTACTAGTAGCCAGGACTTCCCAAGTTTATTCAGGCCTTCCTGAGTTATGCTCTCAATTCCAAAGCTCATCATATTACCTCCGGCCCGGCGAACTTTATATTCCAGAGAAATCTTAGGAACGCTTTTGTAATGAGTCAGTTTGTTCTGTCCATTGCGCTTTCCATCTCAAGCCTTATTATCATCAGACAGGCCGATTTCATGATGGAATTTGAGACTGGATATGCGAAGCAGGATATCGTGGAGTTTGGTTTTTCCGCAAAGGAAGATACCTTGCTCTATGAACTTAGTAACTGGTTGAATTCCAATCCAAACGTCGAGGCTTACAGTTTTGCGGGTGCGTCTCCGGTTAGTCTGACTGTTCTGAATACCACGGAAAAATGGGAATGGGAAGGTTTACAGGAGGAGGCACATACTTCCTTATACAGGATAGCTGTGGATGAGGAGTATCTTAAAGTATTTCATATTCCTTTGTCTGAGGGAAGATTCTTTTCTTCTTCTGGGGCTGATCAGAACAGTGTTGTGATTAATGAAAAGCTTGCAGGTATATTGGGATTTGAAGATCCGGTGGGTCAAATACTTCGAAGGGGTGAAACAGAATACCAAATCATAGGGATGGTCAGGGATTTTAATTTCCAGCACCTAAGCAGTGAAATTCGTCCTTTTGTATTTACCTATTCCAGGGAGAGTAAGCACCTGTTTGTCAAGATTAGATCAGGTGCAAATGGAACCGTGGGACAGATCCGGGACCAGATTTCAGATTTGTCTGACAATCCGGCAAACTACAGTTTTGTTATTGAAGAGTATGATAAGCTGTACCGGGGTGAACAACAAATCATATCGGCCATACTGTTTTTCACGATCTTAAGCATTCTTCTCTCCAGTTTGGGATTGATTGGGGTTGTAAGCCATGGCAACGAAGCCAGGACAAAGGAAATCGCGGTAAGGAAAGTGTTTGGTGCTGAAACTGGCGAAATGATGATGATCCTGAATATGAGCATATTAAGAATTTTCTTACCCGGCCTTTTCTTGGGAAGTGTGCTTGCATGGTTGGTTATGCGACAATGGTTGATGGATTATGTGTACAGAAGGGGATTCGAAGGGTGGGTATTTCTACTGGGGGCATTCATCATTCTTATTGTTGCTCTGCTTTCTGTTAGCATCCAAACGTGGAGGGCTGCAAATAGATCGCCTGTTGCAGTCTTAAAAAATCTATAGAGCGCTTCAAAATCTGTATATCCCGCTAATAAATAAAACAAAGTAAATTATCATATTTGACTTTAGGGATTACCTTTAGCAGATAAAAAAACGAAAATGCAGGTTGCCGTAGACAGAAAAGATACCATATTCTACCCCGATCCAAGCAGAATCATCGCTCGTTTTCTGTTTACAGACAACAACAGGGCTTCAGAAATCATTCGTTCTGTTATGGAAATGTCTGATGAGGATGCTTTGCTTGCATTGAAACAGACGCTGAGGGATTATTCCATGCGTCACAGGAATATTTCCAAAATATTCGAAAAGCATTTCAATAAGATCGCCCATCTGATCTTAGAAATGGACATGGATCCCGAATCATTCGACTATTCCAGAAGGATACTTATCGGCTCCTATTTTACCATGGAATATTCCATAGAATCTGCTGCTTTCTTTAATCCCTCCATCATGGAGCATCCTGATCAGAAAGAGATTGGTCCGGGGCAGCTTAGGGTCATACTCAGTTTCAGGGCCACAGGAGAGGGGCATATATCTTCCATTGTATTCAGGACCGGGGTGTTGGACGCGGATGGCAAGCCAACTCTGCAACCAATCGGTAAATTGCTGGAAGAGGCGGAACATATTCGACGCCATGTTTACCAAAAAGAATCATTCGCTCATAAACTGGATGAAATGCTGGGCGTTGGTGGAATTATTCCACCAGCTTTGATCATGGATAAGTTAAATGATGAGTTTACATACAGAGAGCTTTGTGATTGCATAGACGAAACCAGAAAAACGCTTCACCTTGCTTCTGATAAAGAGATATTGTTTAATCAGATTACCTGGTTGGCTTCGTCACATTATGAGCTCGAATTTTCCTTGGATACAAATATATCCGAAAGGGTCATATACCCTGTATCATTGAATGAAAGAAATGAGATTGAAGATGCCCGATTTGTGAAATTCACTGACGATAACGGCGAATGTAAGTACTATGCCACCTACACAGCCTATGACGGCAATACAATATTGCCGAAAATGCTTGAGACAAGTGATTTTTATCATTTTAAGGTTTCACCCCTGCATGGGGAGATATCTGTTAACAAGGGAATGGCGCTGTTCCCCAGAAAGATTAATGGTAAATATGCCATGCTTTGCCGCCTGGATGGTTATAACAATTACATTGCTTTTTCGGATCATTTGAAAATCTGGCGGGAGGCAAAATTATTGCAGCAACCCAAATTCCCCTGGGAATTCATTCAAATAGGCAATGGAGGCTCACCCATTGAAACGGAGGAGGGCTGGCTGGTCATCACCCATGGAGTTGGCCCCATGCGCGAATATGTACTGGGGGCTGCCCTGTTCGATATTAATCATCCTGAAAAAGAGATTGGAAGATTGAAAAACCCTCTTTTGATGCCCAATGCAAAAGAGAGAGAAGGGTATGTTCCGAATGTGGTATATTCCTGTGGATCAATGGTTCATAACTCCCATCTGATTATCCCCTATGCCATGTCCGATTATGCTTCTACCTATGCGACCATTAATTTAAAAGAGCTATTGGAAGAGCTCAAAAACTCCAGATAGTCAGAAAGCATTCTTGGAAAACATGTGAATGATGTAACTCTTAGCCCAAATTGTGCAATGCATTCTCCGACCTGGAGAATTACCTTTATATATTTACCTGGGCCATCTTTCAGGGTACATTAAATTTTATTGCTATGAAGAATACAATGTATATTCTGGCCATTATCCTGGTTATCTCCTGGATCATAGGATTTTTCAGTACCAGTGTGGGAGATATCATCCACATTCTTCTCGTTCTGGCAATCATTGCTGTGATTCTCAGTGATAATCAAGCACAAAAGTCGCTAAAGAAATTAATATCCAAATTGAGATGATCTATTTATACATTATTATTCCTGTGTTAGTGATATTGCTGGCTGGGATCAGGATTGTAAGACCCACCCAGCGCGGACTCATGGAGCGGCTCGGAAAATATAACAGCCTGGCTTCACCAGGATTCCACTGGATTATACCGTTAGTTGACAGGCTTTTTATGGTCAATGTAACTGAACAGATGGTGGATGCCGAGCCACAGGAGATTATCACCAATGATAATCTGAATGCAAGTGTCGATGCCCAGGTTTACTTCCGGGTGAAGTCTGATGAAGAGAGTGTAAAGGGAGCCATATACAATGTTAATAATTACACCTGGCAGATCGTAAATCTGGCACGAACCACCCTGCGTAATATCATAGGTACACTTACGCTGAAGTCCGCCAACAGTGAACGTGGAAAAATCAATGCCGATCTGTATAAAACCCTGCACAATGAAACGAAGGGCTGGGGTATTGAAATCGTGCGGACAGAATTGAAACAAATTGATCCGCCCAGTGACGTTCAGGAAACCATGAATAAAGTGGTGAAGGCCGAAAATGAAAAAATCGCGGCCATCGATTCTGCCACTGCAGCGGAGACGGTTGCCGATGGTGTCAAACGTGCCAAGATTAAGGAAGCAGAAGGCTTCAAACAATCGAAAATATTGCATGCCGAAGGAGAAGCTGAAGCCATCAGATTGGTCAATGAAGCTGCAGATAAGTATTTCATTGGGAACGCACAGTTATTAAGGAAGCTGGAGGCCGTGGAGACATCACTGGAGAAGAATGCAAAAATAGTCATTCCCACAGGATCGGAACTGGTCAATGTAATTGGGGAGATGGCAGGTATACTACCCCTGGGAAAATAAAATTTCGGAGGAATCATGGATCGAAACTCATCGAAAAAAGTAGCCCTGATCGTGGCTCATCCCGACGATGAGACCTTATGGGCCGGAGGGACCATCCTGAGCCACCCTGCCTGGGAATGCTTCATCGTCTGTCTTTGCCGGGGAAGCGATGTGGATCGAGCCCCAAAGTTCAGACAGGCCTTACAGATACTAAGATCTAAAGGGGCCATGGGTGACCTGGATGATGGGCCCGATCAAAGACCGCTACAGGAAAATGAGGCAGAGAATGCCATTCTGGAATTATTGCCTCCACACTATTATGACCTGGTCATTTCACATCATCCCTCAGGTGAATACACCCGGCACATCAGGCATGAGGAGACCGGCCAGGCGGTGATAAAGCTCTGGCATTCGGGCAGGATATCAACCGGTGAGCACTGGGTATTTGCCTATGAGGACGGCAATAAAGAATATTTGCCACGACCCGTTCAAACTGCAGCCATTTATCGAAAGCTTACAAAAAGGATCTGGCTGCGAAAATACAGCATCATCACGGAGACATACGGATTTGAGAACAACAGTTTTGAAGCAGAAACGACACCCCGGGCAGAATCCTTCTTGCAGTTTACTAATTCTTTTGAAGCCAGAAAACTGATTAAATTCAAAGAGACAGCCCAATGAAAGTACTGGTTCTATATGATTACCCGCCTTCTCCCGGGGGACTTGCCACCCAGGGAGATCTCTTATACAGAGGACTTCGGGAAATGGGCGTTGATGCCCATGCTGCGCATTTTGAATCGGCCCAGGAGAAGGAATGGTACTACCGCTGGTTTATGCCCGATGTAGTGGTTGGTGTGGGTTATTGGGGCCATACCCCTGAGCTGATCCTGCATCCGCAACGGTATGGAGTCAAAGCGGTACCCTGGTTGGT
>SPBY01000575.1 GCA_004525825.1 Bacteroidia bacterium | reverse complement strand
TAGCATTCGATGTCGGACAGGTGCCTTTTCACCAGCATCCCCAGGTGGTGCTGGGTAATCAAATCCACAGCAAAATGCTTCTCCAACAGGTCGATGTTGGGGTGCTTCCGCACCTGCACAGAGAGGGCCCGCTGAATCTCCTGGCCGGTATTGTCCTTGTGATGGAGAATCCTGTGCTCCGAATGCCCCCCTTCCCGGGCCAGGTCCCATTTGCCGCTACTCTGCTTATCGAACTTGGTTCCCCACTGTATCAATTCCTCGATCTGGGCTGGTGCCTCCTTGACCACCATCTTGACCACCTCCTCGTTGCATAGGTGATCACCTGCCACCAGGGTGTCCTCCACATGCTTCGCATAGCTGTCGGGTTTGTAAGTCACCGCAGCAATGCCCCCCTGGGCATAGCGGGTGTTGGTCTCCTCCAGTTCCGCTTTGGTAATGAGACAGACCTTTCCGTGTGCTGCCGCCTTCAGCGCAAAACTCAATCCCCCGAGTCCGGATCCAATTACCAGAAAATCATACTTTAGCTCCATGTGGCCTTCTCTTAAATTAGGAACAAATATAGGAAATAACCCATTTTCATGTACTTTTGTGTCTCTGTGAATTTTAAAAGCGAAACATTCAATGGCTCAGGAGGATCTCTTTAAAAAACTGGTGGCTCACTGCAAGGAGTATGGATATGTTTTTCCATCCAGTGAAATCTACGACGGGCTGGCTGCAGTATATGATTATGGACAGTA
Source organism: Bacteroidia bacterium (assembly GCA_004525825.1). Lineage (GTDB taxonomy): Bacteria > Bacteroidota > Bacteroidia > Bacteroidales. The sequence continues at coordinate 2,063 of SPBY01000575.1, read as the reverse complement.
TGGGGTGGAGCTTAAAAACAACATCAAGAAGTACTGGTGGGACTCCATGGTCCTGCTCCACGAGAATGTGGTGGGACTCGACTCGGCCATTTTCATGCACCCCACCATCTGGAAAGCCTCCGGCCATGTGGATGCCTTCAATGACCCGCTTATCGACAACAAGGATTCCAAGAAGCGCTACCGGGCAGATGTGCTCATCGAGGATCAGATGGCCAAATACGAAGGGAAGATCCTAAAGGAGGTGGAAAAGGCGCGGAATCGGTTTGGAGACTCCTTTGACGAAGCTCAATTCCACAGCACCAACCCCAGAGTGCTGGCCAACCAGGAAAAACTCGATGCCCTGCATGGCCGTTTTGTAAAGGCCCTGAACGATTCTGACCTGGTGGAGCTGCGGCAGATCATCGTGGACGAGGAGATCGTTTGTCCCCTTTCAGGTTCCAAAAACTGGACCGATGTAAGGCAGTTCAACCTGATGTTCTCCACCGAAATGGGATCCACTGCCGAGGGGGCCAACCGCATCTACCTCCGGCCCGAAACCGCCCAGGGGATCTTTGTAAACTACCTGAATGTACAGAAGTCGGGACGCATGAAGATCCCCTTTGGGATTGCCCAGATTGGAAAAGCCTTCCGAAACGAGATTGTGGCCCGTCAGTTCATTTTCCGAATGCGTGAATTTGAGCAGATGGAAATGCAGTTCTTTGTCCCCCCGGGTACCGAGCTGGAGTGGTTTGAAGAATGGAAGGAGAAGCGCATGAAGTGGCACCGTGCCCTGGGTTTCGGCGATCAGAAGTACCGTTTCCGCGACCACGACAAACTGGCCCATTATGCCAACGCTGCCACCGATATTGAGTTTGAGTTCCCCTTTGGATTCAAAGAGGTGGAAGGGATCCATTCGCGAACCGACTTCGACCTGACAAGTCACCAGGAGTATTCGGGCAAAAAACTCCAGTATTTCGATCCAGAGACCAACAAGAGCTATGTCCCCTTCGTGGTGGAGACGTCCATTGGGGTCGATCGCATGTTCCTCCAGGTGATCTCCGCTGCCTATACCGAAGAAATCCTCACCAAAGAGGACGGATCGACCGACCCAAGGGTAGTGCTGAAGCTGCCACCGGCACTGGCCCCTGTAAAGCTGGCGGTCTTCCCGCTGACCAAGAAAGACGGACTTCCCGAAAAAGCCCGGCTTATCACCGACCAACTGAAATTCGATTTCAATTGCCAGTACGAAGAGAAAGACTCCATCGGGAGACGTTACCGCAGGCAGGATGCCATAGGAACCCCCTTCTGCATTACTGTGGACCATCAGACCCTGGAGGATGATACGGTCACCCTCCGCTACCGGGATTCCATGGAGCAGGAGCGTCTGCCATGGGCAGGAATCCGCGATATCATCCACGAAAAAGTGAGTATGCGACAGCTATTTGAAGAAATCACCGATTAAATCGTCGACCATGAAAAAGGCCCTGATTGATTCCCTGATCTCCTTTTCCAAAACACATTTGCTCATTTTGCTTGCATTCCTGGCATTGGCCATAGCCTATATGAGTCCCATACTGGACGGGAAAGTGATTTCACAACACGACATGACGGCGTTCGATGGAGTCAGACAGGAGTTGACCAAGTATCATGAGGAGACAGGTGAATATTCACAGTGGACCAATTCTCTGTTTTCAGGAATGCCGGCCTTCCATGTGGGACCTTCGGGAAAAACGCCCAATGTTTTCAGCAGGATTGCAGGAGCCGTCCGCCTCTTTATCACCTATCGGAATCCCGTTGCCATTCTTTTCGTCTACCTCCTGTGTTTCTATGTGCTGCTCCTGGTCTTAAGGATCACCCCCTGGATAGCAGCCATGGGAGCCATAGCCTTTGCCCTTTCGTCGTACAACCTGATCATTCTGCAGCCGGGTCATATCAATAAAGCATATGCCATTGCATATATGGCAGTAGTAGTTGCCGGGATTCTGCTTACCTACCGGGGAAAGTACCTGGGCGGGGGACTCCTTTTCATGCTGGGGCTGGGACTTGAATTGTACAGCAATCATCTTCAGATCACTTACTACCTG
>SPBY01000408.1 GCA_004525825.1 Bacteroidia bacterium | reverse complement strand
GATACACGGTCCTTTTACGAAATTTCTGAAAATTATGCACAGAATCTGGTCATCGGCCTGGGAAGGCTCGATGGGAAGGTGATCGGGATCGTAGCCAACCAGCCCAAGGTACTGGCAGGAACTCTGGATATCAACTCCTCCTGCAAGGGAGCCCGCTTTATCAGGTTTTGTGATGCATTCAATATTCCCCTGCTGGTCCTCGAAGATGTACCGGGATTCCTTCCCGGCATCGACCAGGAACACAACGGGATCATCCGGCATGGAGCCAAAATGTTGTACGCCTTTGCAGATGCCACCGTTCCAAGGATCACAGTGATCCTGAGAAAATCATATGGAGGAGCTTACTGCGTGATGAACAGCAAAAACCTGGGGGGTGATTTCAACTTTGCCTGGCCCACGGCCGAAATTGCAGTGATGGGACCCGAAGGGGCGGTGGCCATTCTCTATCGAAAAGAGCTGATGGAATCCGACGATCCGGTAGCCATGAAAAAGCAGCTGGCTGCAAAATACCGGAACGAAATCGCCAATCCATACATAGCCGATGAACGTGGGTTTATCGATGAGGTCATCGATCCCGCCGAAACCAGGATGAAACTGCTCCGGGCTTTCGAAGCCCTTGAGACAAAGTTTATAACCAATCCGGCCAGGAAACATGGCAACATTCCGCTTTAGCAATTGCCTATGAAAATCAAGAGTCTACTGATAGCAAAACGGGGCGAGATTGCCATTCGGATCATCCGGACCGCAAGGAAAATGGGAATCCGTTCGTACGTGATCAAGACCATCAAGGAACCCAATGCCTGGTACCTGGAAGAGGCGGATGAGATCATCGATTTCTCAGAATGGTTCGACGATAACCTCCCGGAGTTTCTCGACATTGAAAGAATCATCGGCAGCGTCAAAAAGCATAAGGTGGATGCTATTCATCCGGGTTACGGTTTCCTGGCTGAGAATCCTGATTTTGCCAGAAGGTGTGAGGAGGAAAAAATTATTTTTATCGGCCCCTCACACGATGCCATTTACCGGATGGGAAACAAAACCATAGCCATAGATCTGGCCAGGAAGAACAATGTACCCTTGCTGGGTGGGAGTCCGGGCACTTTAGCAAATGCAGAAGAGGCCCGAAAAATAGCCAATGAGATTGGTTACCCGGTGATCCTGAAGGCAGCGGCCGGTGGTGGCGGTCGCGGCATGCGGGTAGTGGAAAAAGAAAAAGACCTTGAGAGAATGTTTACCCTGGCCACCAACGAGGCTGAAAAGGCATTCAATAATCCCGACCTTTTCCTGGAACGATTTGTTCGTGAACCACGTCACATCGAATTCCAGATCCTGGCCGACCAGCATGGCAATGTGGTGCACCTGGGCGAACGTGAGTGCTCGATCCAGCGCAAACACCAGAAGCTGCTGGAAGAGTCACCCTCCCCTGCCCTGGATAGAAAGTTAAGAAATAAGATGGGTGAGGCGGCCATCAACATTGCAAAATCGGTGAACTATTATTCGGCAGGTACCGTGGAATTCCTGCTGGACGCAGACAAAAGTTTCACTTTCATGGAGATGAATACTCGCATCCAGGTGGAGCACCCCGTCACAGAAATGGTTACCGGGATCGACCTTATCGAACAGATGATCCTCATTGCCGAGGGAAAAAAGCTGGCCTTTACCCAGGAGGAAATCAAACTGAACGGCTGGGCCATTGAGTGGAGGATCAATGCCGAAGATGTTCAATCGGGGTTCTCCCCCAGCCTGGGCACCATTGAGAAGATCTCCTGGTCTGAGAATGAGCACGTCAGGGTGGATACCGGAGTCAGAGACGGATCGGTGATCACTCCCTACTACGATTCCATGATCGCCAAACTGATCGTTCATGCAGAAACCAGGGAGAAAGCCCTTCAGCAATCCAGCCTGGCCATCCGAAAATTCTGGATCAAGGGTACCAAGACCACCCTGTCCTTCTGCAGGGCCGTGCTTCAAAACAGCAATTTCAGGAAAGGTAAATTCAATACTTCTTTCCTAAGCAAGGAGTTAAAGATCCATTACCAGGCCGAGCCCGACGAAGTGATGCTTGCCGCATTTTTTGCCACTTACGACTATGCCAGGGGAATCCATCAGTTTGAAGAGAAACCCCTGCAGATTGAAAAGAGCAAAAAGATTGCACCATGGATATTAAATAAACGCTTACGTTAATCCAGGAGATTCATATGGCACGGGAAGCTAAAAAGAAAAAATCGACCAAACTGATTGCACTCAGTACGACCAATAAGGCATACGAGTTTAAGAACCCCCTGGAGAAAAAGATCAAATATCAGGGAGAGCAGGTGGAAATCAAGCTCCACGAAGATCCCGATGGTTTTTCCTACATCGTTTGGAAAAACAAAAAATACATGCTCGATGTGATTGAGAAGAACCAGAACCGCTATACCATCATGATCAACGGGGTCTGGCACTCCTTCACAGTAGAAACCCCCATATCGCTTAAGCGGAGGAGGTTCCTGGAGGAGCAGGGCGAATCATCCTCGATTGTCGTCATCGAAGCACCCATGCCAGGCAAGATCATTGATATTCTTGTGGAGGAAGGAAGTGAAATCAAAGAAGGAGAACCCATCATCATCCTGGAAGCCATGAAGATGCAGAATGAAATCAGCTCTCACGTGACAGGGATCGTTAAATCTGTGGAAGTCAAGAAAAACGATTCGGTGATGAAAGACGATGTACTGATCGAGATTCAGAAAGGCTCAACTTCTACTTCCTCCTGAACACATTCTCTTCCAGTTTGCTATATTCCGGTCCCCCGGAACCAAGGATGCTGCGGTAGTAAACCAGGCTGCTGAAGCATACCGCATCACAGGCCCTGGATTTCATCCCCTCTATGACTTCATGGTACCTGGACAAATTCCGGAGACTTCTGATCCGACCCAGTGTCAGATGGGCCGTGAAGGGCTGGTCCTGCTTTGGAAATCCATATTCCTCCAGCAAGTCGTCCACTCCCTCCTTTAATTTATTGAACCACTCCTCCTGGCTAAAACCTGCCCAGATGACCCGGGGTTTCTTAAAGGGCCCAAAACTACCCACCCCGGTCACAGGAACCGATATCGCATTAGGCAGATTATCCCTCTCCTTCAAAGCCTTAGCAATTTTGTCCACCTCACTGAGTGGGGTATCGCCCAGGAACCTGAGGGTGACGTGAAATCGTTTGGGGTCCACCCAGCTGATCCGTTCATCTTTTAACGCAATCATCATTTCATGACGCAGTTCAAGCAGATCTCCTCCCACCTGAACTGGCAAAGCGATAAATGTTCTATAGTATTGGTTTACCATTTACAAAGACACAGGTTTTCCATAAATTTGTCCAGACAAATTAATCAAATAGTTAAAAAATTGAAAGCCATGAAAAAATTTGCTGTGGTGCTTTCGGGCTGCGGGGTGTTCGACGGTGCAGAAATACATGAGGCCACCCTGAGCCTCCTGGCCATCGCCAAAAAGGGATGTGCTTACGAGATCTTTGCTCCGGACATCCAACAATACCACGTGGTGAACCACATTACCGGTGACGAAATGGAGGAGACCCGAAACGTGCTGGTGGAATCAGCACGCATCGCACGCGGCAAAATTCGCGATCTGAAGCAATTTAACCCTTCCTCCTTCGACGGCTTGCTTTTTCCAGGAGGATTCGGTGCGGCTAAAAACCTATCTACCTGGGCCTTTGAAGGGGCCGATGCATCCATTCTTCCAGAGGTGGAAGTGGCCATCAGAGGCATGGTGGACCTGAAAAAACCAGTGGGTGCCCTATGCATATCACCGGTGATCCTGGCCAGGGTGCTGGGAAAGGTT
>SPBY01000033.1 GCA_004525825.1 Bacteroidia bacterium | reverse complement strand
TCATGATTTGAATTATTTCAAAGCTATTCACTTTGCAGAGACAGGGATAAACGACAAGGTATACCAATGCTGCTTAGAGTACAAGGTATCATCGACAATTAACACCCTATTTAACAATGTCTTGATCAAGAGATGTTTAGAAATACAATAGTGGGATCTCAATCTTTTGGATGCAGGGTGCCAGTTGGGAAGACGATTGGGGCGAGGGTCTCCTATAATTACAGAGACTACATCAAAATATTTGATTTTGGCATTCCTCTGGGTCTTGGTAAGGAGTTTAATAACAATTTTGGGGTTGGCTTTCGGGTAACTCCTGGAATCCTAAACATCAATAAAGGTGAATACCAGGATTACAAAGATCACAATTTAACTCTGGCCCTCAGGGCAACCTACAACATTCCGGGTAAATAGTATTTGACTGCTCAGACCAAAACCTGAGCAGGTGCTCAACAAAGGCAAAAGATCCGTAGCTGAAGCTCCACAATCAGCATTTTACGCATCAGGATTCGGAGGAAACTACATTGTGGTAGACCAGGAGAACGACCTTGTGATTGTCACCAGGTGGCTTGAACCATCAAAGCTGGTAAAATTTCTGATCATGGTTTAATAAAGATGGCCGGGTCTACCGGCTTATTGACCTCTACTTTGGTGACATTGCTTATCATCTCAAACATCCCTCCTCCGACATCCAGCGATACGGTATGCGGTAGTGTGATACCGTCTACTTCCTTGTAATCTGAAAAGCTTATTACGGTCTCAACCATCTGACCCTGCATATCACTCTCCTGTATAGATTGTATCAGGAAACCGGTTGCGGGATCAAAAAAATGAAGAGAAGAAGTCCCCCCGGCGGTGGTTAATTGTACTTTGGCTGCATTAACATTACCTAATGTTTCATTTCCCAGTGCTTCAGCCTTGTATCCTAAATCACCGATAACGGTGAAGGGACCACCGACAAAGATCTGGGATCTGGTTTCATCGTATTGATCTTCAGTCATATCCTCCGCAGCACTGCCACCCGCCATGGGGTTGATGGTCCAGCCGCCATCTTCGGTGATGCAGCTTGTAATAACTGCTCCCATGATTTCCATTTCCATCTTGTAACCCTTGCCGTTCAGTACCGTGACCTTTTGAAGGCTCGGATTGCCCATTATGTCGGCTTCGCTTTCCGTATAAAAAGATTGAATCTTGCTTAATTTCTTTTTTCCGCCAATGGCCTTTACATACTTTGAGATTATCTCTTCGGAGCTCTGCGCAGAAACAAGTACTCCACAGCTTACTAATACATTCAGAAGTAGAATAGTTTTAAAGATTTTCATGTTTAAGGATTTTAGCTTAGTTAATGAGAGTTATTTGATATATCAATGTTTGATAAGTTACGCATGCAGGTGTTAATTTTCCTGAGGGAAGAAAAAGGTACGAATTTTTTTAAAGCTGATGATGCAAACACTCTATCATCTTGCTTACCTATTGTTTTACCAGTTTGCCAGACCCTGAGAATCTGGTCCGGCGTGGTAATTAATCCGGGTAATATGATAGCTTTTCCATATACCACAACTGTTTATAATCGCGCATTCTGACACATTGCATGATTTTCCCTGGTATAGTGTATCCTTCTTCGCCCAACAGTTCCCACATAATAATAAGGATTCTTGAAACGATTCTTTTCATGATAACGGGGTTTTAGTTTTATGAGTAAGAGAGTAATTATCAATAAGACGTATGGCTCATTTATTTTGTCGACCTTGTATAGCTTAATAGGATTGCTAAATCGCAATTCGAACACTGGATGACACAATCCTGTGATTTGTTAAAGGAAAGTTAAAACTTCTATTAAGCGGCCACGGACATTAACATTATGGATGGCTCCACGTTACAGTTTAGTAAATAATTAATAATCAATGTGCTGACTAAAATACTGGAGAATGGAAAAAACCCTCAAAGCGCTGATTCTGTCAGCGCTGATTTTTCTGATTGTGGCTCCTTCATTTTCCCTGGACGGGAACGGATCGAAATATAGCACGAGTAAGGACAGTATCAGCTATGTGAGGTCCCTCTCCTTTTACAGGGAGTTTTATAAAATCGAGCTCTATGAACATGCCATCGGTCCCTGGTGGGATCTTTTTTATAATTACCCGGCCGCCAGCGAGAAGTTGTACCTGGACGGAGTCACCATGTACCACAGCTTCATTGAAGCAGCTCCAGATGGGCCGGACAGAGAAAGCCTGATCGATACCCTGATGCTCATTTATGACCAACGGATGGAATATTTTGGAGGTGAAGGAAATGTTCTGGGTCGCCAGGGAATAGATCTGCTCAAATATGGCAGAGAGGATATTGAACAGGTGCAAAAAGCCTACACTTTGCTCAGAAGGAGCATCGAGCTTGAAGCAATGGAGTCGAAGGAGGCGGTAATATTCAACTTCATATCGGCCAGTATTTCCCTGAACAGGAAGGAAATCATTGATGAAAATCAGGTTATTGAGGATTATTTAATGGTAAGGGGGATCCTGGACCATATGGAGGGCATGAGCTCGCGTTGGAAGAAGGCCCGGACAACCATCGACGAGATCATGCTAAAGGAAGATATTTTTTCCTGCAAAACACTCGACTATTATTATGAACCGCAGTTTAAGCAGAATGCAAACGATAAAACTTTCCTTGAACAGGTGATCAGCTTCTATGAATCCTCGGGCTGCAAGGATTCGGAAATTTATGCGGCAGCTTTGGAAAATCTTTACAGATTTACACCAGGCCCCGAATCCGCTCACAATCTGGCCTTCCTGTTTATTTCCAGGGGCGATTTCCCTAAAGCAGCCAGCTATTTAGAAATGGCTGTCCTTGGAGCGAATATTGAAAAAGAAACCCTGGCAGCGTGGTTCTATGAGCTGGCCGTTGTGAGCAGTGCCAACAAGGACTACTGCGAAGCCATCTTTTATGCCCGTGAAGCCATTCTCAACAATAGTGATTTTGGCAAAGCATATATGACCCTTGGGGATGCCATCATTGCTTCACGAAGCAACCTGGGGGATGATTTTGAAAAGCGAGCAGCTTTTTGGGCAGCGTCTGACAAGTATGCAAAAGCCGCCTCATTGGATCCTTCCCTAGAAGTGGAGGCCAGGCAGAAGCTTATTGACTACAAGGGCCAGTATCCCAGCAAAGAAGAAATCTTCTTTAGGGACCTGAAGGAAGGGGATTCCTACCGGGTGAAAGGCTGCATCAACGAAAATACCACCGTCCGGTCAAGGATATAAGATTAATGAAAAATATAGAGCTAAAGTGAGCTCCCGCCGATGGAATGAACATGTGCATGGTCGGAGCGTTCTATACAGGTGGGAAAGAATAAATTACGCGTGCTTGTGCTTGGTGCAGGCTTTGGGGGCCTGGAAATCGCTGCCACCCTTTCCGAAAGAATCGGTGATGGCCTCGATCTTACCCTGATCGATAAAAATGAATCTTTCTTTTTTGGCTATTCGAAGCTGGATGTCATGTTTTGGCGCCAGTCGGCCAAATCGGTGAAACACTCATACAGACAGATTAACAAACCAGGAGTTCAGTTTCGTCAGGAAACCATTACATCCATAGATCCGGTAAGCAGGCGTGTTACCACCCAAAGCGGAGCATATGATACAGATGTCTTGGTGATAGCCCTAGGAGCCGATTACAACATTGGAGCCACACCGGGATTGGCTGAGGCAGGACATGAATTCTATACTTTCAATGGTGCCGAGAAGGTGCGGGATATACTGCCCACATTTAAAAAGGGTCATGTCATTGTCGGTGTATGCTCCTTCCCTTTCAAGTGCCCTCCGGCACCCAGTGAAACCGCACTGCTGCTGCATGAATATCTGGTCCGTCAGGGGGTTCGGAAGAACTGCGACATCAGCCTGGTGGTGCCCTTTGAATTACCCATCCCCCCCTCTTATGGTACCTCAAAAGCATTGCTGAAGGCCTTCCGGAAAAAGAACATCAGCTACATCCCCGATATGATGGTGGGTTCCATCGATGCCAAACGCAAGGTAGCTGAGCTTGACGATGGAAGAGAGATGCCATTCGATCTGTTTCTCGGTATTCCGGAACATTGTGTCTCCGGGGTCGTTGAGCAAAGTGGATTGGTCTTTGATGAATGGATCCCTGTCAATAAGCATAGCATGCTTACCAAATTTCCAAACGTTTACGCCATTGGCGATGTGGCCAGTACGGGCATTCCAAAATCAGGATCTTTTGCTGCAGGGGCAGCTCGCAGTGCAGCAGAACACATCATTGCAGAATATGAAGGGCATGATTTCACCATGGGCTACGACGGTACAGGTTCCTGTTATGTGGAGTTTGGGGAAGGCATGGTAGGACGCGCAGATGTGGATTTTTACACAAAGTCTACCGCGACAGGAATTCATCGAGGCGTATCCACCACGCTGGCGGACGAAAAGAGATCTATTGGAGAGCGCAACAAAGCCCGGTGGTTTGGGAATTAGAATTACTGATGCATCAAATTTAAAAATTTCATAACTTGTTTGGTAAATTACCTGATGTCTAACCAATCCAGGTGAGAAATGAGAATCCGAACTGCCGGTTTGATCCTGTTATACTGGATTCTTGTCGCTTCTTGTGAGCGTTTGGAAGATCCTGCTGATCTTGAAGTATTCGACGAATCAATTGTCCATACCGTTGAACTGTCCTTGTCTGAAGCTGACTGGCAGTCGATCATCGATGAAGCGGAAGCTTATGAAAACGTAAATCCCGACCGCCCCTATTATCACGCGCAACTGCGCTTCGACGGAAAAAGGCTGGACAGTGATATAGGCATACGACTCAAGGGGCATATCTCGATTGCACTCTCGAAAGGTCACAGTTTTCCGTTAAAACTTGATTTCAATCGCTACGCAGCAGACCAGACTCTGGATGGACTCGAGAAACTGAACCTGAACAACAATTTCAATGGCCCCCCCCTAACAATCATACGTGATTTCATGGGTTACCATGCATGGAGGGAATTTGGTGTGGCAGCATCGCGGACATCCTTTGCACATGTTACAGTCAATCAAGAAGATCTGGGTGTCTACTCTCTGGTGGAACAGGTCGATGGCGTCTTTCTCAAGGGTCACTTCAACGAGCCATACGGAGACTTGTACAAGCCCGAGCAAATATCAGGCTTGTTGCGATACCGTGGTCCAAGCATTTCCGATTATCCCGATATCAATCACAAGTGGCCCGATGAAAGCGATCATTCCTCACTGCTCCATGCTCTGGAGGTGCTGAATTCGGGACAAGCTGACGATATCGGAGAAGTGTTTGATATTGAAGGCGTACTCACCTACCTGGCGGGCAATGTTGCCCTTGGTTCGTTTGACTATTACCCGATTACCGGGCATAACTATTACCTTTATGAAGAGCTTCCCGGACGTTTCAATATGCTGCCCTGGGACATGAATGGAAGTCAGGAACCCATGGAACCAGCCCTGTGCAGTCCCGTGGAAGGATTCCTTTCCAGAAAACTGTTGGAGGATCCCGTGTATGAAGCCAGGTACCTTGAAATCCTTTCCGGGTTCCTCACGACCGCAGGGTCGGTGAAACAGCTTACCGATCGCCTCAATGCCGCTCAGAGCCTTCTTGGCTCAGAATTTCCGGCTGAAGAATTCGAAGGGCTGCATCAGGACATCATTACGCGCGTCAACCGGCTCAAATCAGAGATCGAGTCCACTCCAAGCTGCCAATAACTGCTTATCATTCACTTTCCAGCATTGTCCTCGAATTTCGCACCTCACACCGGATCAAACTGATCAAACCATTCTAGTTTTTTGTAAATTAAGCGGAAATAAATACCCCTGCTATGAAAACCAACCGACGTCAATTTATTTCGACTACTGTTGCCGGAGGCCTCGCCGCCACATTTCCCCTTTCATCCTGCAGTCCGAACGATCCTGTCATTCCTCCCACTGCACTCAGGGATAATTACGAGAAGCTGGATCAAATCCTTAAACAACCGGTATTTAAAAAAGAAGAATTCACTTCACCGGTCATCATTGAAACCATTGAATTACTCCGTTATAAAAATAATTTTCTCTGCCGGGTACGCTCCAAGGATGGTGCCGTAGGAATATCAGTAGGTCACGGTTCAATACGGACTCTATATCCGATTTTTACCAATCTGATACAACCTTTTTTTATCAATAAAGATGCGCGTGACCTTGACCTGATCATGGAAAGAGTATATATCTACAGACTCAATTTCAGATTATCGGGGCTGGCACTTGGAATTCCTCTTGCCACCCTCGAATTTGCCATTCTTGATATGATGGGGCATATCGCTGAAAAATCCATGGGCCAGCTGATAGGGAATATACATCATCCGGACGTGGAGGTTTACCAGGCCACCGAATACCGCGATAAACCCGTGGAGGAGTCCATGGAACTGATCTCACGGGATGTGGGCGAGAACAATGCAAGGGCGCTTAAAATAAAAGTTGGCGGACTCATGTTTGAGACAGAAGATCTACATGCTTTAGCACCTCCGGGGAGGACTGAAACCATGATCCCCCTGGTGCGAAAAACATTTGGTGATGATATGGTATTGTATGCCGATGCCAATGGCTTCTATTCGGTGGATGAAGCGATCCGGGCCGGAAAATTGCTGGAAGAATATAATTACCAGTTTTTTGAAGAGCCGGTTCCCTTCCATTGGTACGAGGAGACCAAACAGGTGGCCGATGCGCTGTCCATTCCCGTTGCCGGTGGTGAACAGGAATTCAGCCTTCACGGCTTTCGCTGGTTGATAGCCAACAATGGTCTTCAGATTGTCCAGCCCGATATATACTATTTCGGAGGAATGATCAGGTCGATGAAAGTGGCATGGATGGCCCAGGCATTTGGAAAATCATGTACCCCACATATGTCTGGAGGAGATTTGGGATTTCTCTATATGATGCATTTTGTATCTGCACTGCCCAATGCCATGCCCCATCACGAGTTCAAGGGATTCAGAACCAACATTGTCTTTGAATGTAAGACCTCCCCTCTTCAAAGTGTAAATGGCGTGGTGAAAGTTCCCACAGGGCCAGGATCGGGAGTGGACATCGACCCTGATTTTATGGAGAAGTTTCAGACGATTCATGCAGATTGAGACTAAAAATGCCCCTGGAGGAACCGGGGGCATGCCATTAATTGTTCTTATATCTAAAGCACAAGCCAGTCCGTATATGTTGAAGTATATGTGCCTATCTTCTCCCATTCAGACATGATTGGGGCCAATTCTTCCTGGCGTTTAATCCCAAGTTCAGTGAGGCTCTCATCAGCGTTATAAAATTTATTCCTGGCCGCTTCATCCTTGAACTGGACTATCATTCCAAATTCATTCACGTTTTCTCCCCGAAGGCCTTTTATCAAGAAAACTTTCATCCCTTTATCGGCATTTTCCCATGCAGGTTTTCCTTTCTCATTGAAAAAATCGATGTATTGGTCCAAGGTGGCACCTGGTTTTAAGTCAACAGTTATTACGTGCACACCAATGAGATTTCCCTTTTGAAGAGTTTGTCCAAATGCAAGACCTGCAAACAGGAGGAGGGCTGCAATAATAAATAATTTTCTCATGATAAATGAATTTAGGGTTAGACAATAATAGGACGTATAAGTCAGTATTTTGTTGACTCCTAATCGTTTAACAAAAGGGAACTCAGTTGCAGGAAAGACTACACAAAGAAAATATCAAGTTTTACCACTGATTGGATTGGACGCTTGATCAGCTGGTGCGATCTTCCCTCCATTCCACAATACAATGGTTGATACCAGGAAGAATAATAACATGATCAGGTTTTCGTATCCTCCATTAAGAACTGCTTTTGACAGCCCGTAAAGCCGTTCCACAATCATATCCTTAAACAGAAACAGAAACAAGGGGAACAGCACGACGATCCATTTTGGGTAATGGGTCTTCCGAAAGAGTACGGCATACACAAATAGTATCGCAGCTATCACCCCCGGTATAGTGAGGATCTGAACCAGGAGATTAAAGTATTTCTTTGGCAGTTCTGTCAAAACTTCCGTTTCTGCTCCGGTTAAGAATGCATCTTTGGCTCCGGAAATAATGGAGAAAAATGCCGCATGTGCAATACCATACCCAATCATGATTGCAGCAAAGAATCCGAAAGTAAGAATTGATATTAGCTTACCGGATGGCCTGAGAGCAAAATAGAGTTGGCCTGCACCCAGGGTATAGAGCCACCCGGCAATTAATGCAGTTATTCCCGAAGCCAGGAACCTTCCATCCGGCAGATTACTTATGCTTCTTAATCCGGCCACTTCACCACTTGAGTCGTAGAGATATAATATATCGCCGATGAAAAGAATAGCAGCTCCCAGGATTCCAGCGATCCCCAACCAGCGAAACATCCGGATTTGATTTGAAAACACATCTTTCATGACTGTCAATTATTAATAATATACTTCTTGTTTATCGTCAGCTATGCCCGAACCCGGGATAACATAACCTTAGGCTTAAGTTAAACATAAAATGTCTCTATAAACATTTAACCAATCTGATTTCGAACACTTTGATGTATGAACCCGGGAGTAGGAAAGAAGATTTTTGCACGGGCTTACATATGGTTCGTCCTACTTGTTATGGAAAGATTTTATGATTATCGGGCTATCTGACATTTGCTCCTTCTCTTGTTCGCTTAGGAGACGGTCAGATAATATTTATCTAATAATTAGTTAATTACAAGTTAATTACGTGTTTATTTAGAACGATTCTAATTTAGATATGTTACACTATATAATGAAACAAATGTTCCTGGTTTTGAAAAAGGTCCCACAAAATATTATTTGCACTTTGTTACTATGTCTTTTTCCGATATCGCTATCCGCTCAAAAAGAATCCAGTAGCATAATACATACATCACAAGCCAATATCATGTACAAAATGATTGAATTCCCGTCGGAAGGAGCAACTCTCCGGGGCAGACTCTATATGCCTGAAAACAAATCGGAAAACCTGGCTATTGTGATAATGGCACACGGGTATTCCGCAACCATTGAAGGAATGGTTGCCGATAGATATGCTGAAGTAATTTGTGAAGCCGGATTTGCTGTCCTGTTATACGACCACCGTAACCTCGGCATCAGTGGTGGCGAGCCACGACAACAAATCAATATATGGACTCAGGCACGTGGTTATCGTGATGCAATAGATTATGTAACTACACTCCCGGAAATTGACACTTCAAAAATTGCACTTTGGGGAGATAGCATGAGTGGAGGTGAAGTTATTGTTGTGGCAGCCATAGACCATCGTGTAAAAGCTGTTGTAGTGCAGGTTCCTGCCCTGGGAGGGGAATTACCCCCAATTGACGCGGATGGCAGACTATTCAATTCAATAACTGATACTTTCCTCCATGGAAATGTTGAAGGAACTCCTGAAACAACCATCGGACCCATGCCTGTTGTATCATTTGACCAAAATACCATTCCCTCAATTTTGCCCACGTTGACCGCCTATAGATGGTTTATAGAATATGGTGGGAGATATAATACAAAATGGGAAAATACTGTAACTCATGTTGTACCAAATGTTCCGGTCAAGTTTAACTCCTTAATATGCATTCCCCATATCAAAGCTGCTCTTCTTATGGAGGTGGCCTATAATGATGAAATGGTGGGAAGAGCTAATTCAGAGGTTTCTCGACACGCCTTTGAAATTGCACCAAACCCGAAAAAATTAGTTGAAGTTGATGGAGGTCACTTTGGAATCATACACTATCCAAGTCCACTATTTGATAAGGCAAGTAAAGCACAAGTTGATTTTCTCCAAAAACATCTTATTTAGACCCTAAATATGATTTGGTATCACAATATCTGGATGTTGGGCCATCCAGGATCATCCATGAATAAGATCTGGTGGTGGATCGGGTAAATATTCTTCCTCCTATTTACTATTCAAACTTATCCTCCTTTCAGGCCAACATCTCCATTTTTTGCTGGACAGAAAGTTAAGCTTCGTGCTGATCAGTCAGATTATCACCTGTGCTATTCCTGGTGAATTTTTTAATCGGAATAATTTTGGCACTTTGGCGGTAAGCGATGGGTAGAATCCTCATGGCCTCTCTCTTGTTTTCAGTCTCAGCCACAAGCCAGGCTTTATACTCCCCGTCGAGGAATCCCCATTCCGCATGGGTTACAAAATGAGATCCTGAACGTTTGAAGATGTATGCCGCTCTCATATTAGTGAGCTTGTACGATCCCTGCGAAACTTCTATCAAATATTTATTCATCTTCTGTTCCTCCAGTTAAGAGTAAGAACCTAAATAAATTTACTGATTGCTCAGGAACAAGGGCTAAATCAAGGATATTTAACACACTATTTAACAATCCATTATGATATATATTACAGAGATTGAGTGCCTTTTGAATAGTCCATATATATGACTTAACTTTCCTACAGATTATCTCACACCCTCTTGAAGACTTGTCATGAGATAAATTGAAATACTCCAAGCTCAACAACTCTGACAGGATGAAAAAGAAAGCATTGACGATTCTATCGCTAATGATAGGCTTATACACCTATGGCCAGGAAACCGAGGTGGAAGGAGGCAAAAGGCTATTGCCACCCTGAAAATGGGCCTGATGCCTTACGTGGCCAAAACGCCCCTGTCCAAATATATCAACATTAGTTTCACAGAACCCTTGTCAGAAACCGTCTCCACCGACAAATGGGATAGCTGGTAACTATTGCAGGGATGTAATCACATGATTTTTAGCTTTCAATGACCGTTTCATTTTGCGCGTCCCATTTGAGGTATTTCCTTTGACGCAAGGATTGAACCCCCATCATACAGGCTACCACCCCATATAAACCCAGGTTTGAGTCGCATTTTAAGGCTTCGTTTTTCCGGATGGCATTCTGTAAATTCCGGTGATGTAAAGTGACATCTTCTGCGCCAGACTTCTTATGGGTGAAGAGCTCGGTTCCTCCAACATTTTCGCCTGCAGCGCCTATAGTGGCTGCATTTGTTGATTCTTGTGGCGTTATGGTGAATCCTTCTCTGGTAAATTCCAGGGTCGCTTTGTGGCCTCTGATCACGTGACGGATGGGGGTATCATTGGCCATGGATGATACCAGCATGACCGTCGTTTTTTCAGGATAGTCGAGCATCATGTTATGGGTATCGGGTATCTCGGCCACACTGTCCAGATAGTTCCATTTGCCTCCGGTGGAAACCACGTAATCGGGATAGCTTAATCCCAGAGCTTTAATGATTCTTGTCACCCTGTGGATAAACAGATCTGTGGCAATTCCTCCGGAATAATCCCAATAGCGTCTCCATGAAAAATACCTTTCCGGGTCCCAGGGTCGTTTGGGCGCAGGACCGAGCCATGCTTCCCAATCCAGATTGACTCCGGGTTTGACATCCGGATCGATTTTATTGACCCAGAAATCATCTGTATAGTTTCTGGAATAGTCGATGTGGGCCATGACCACCTTCCCAAGAGCGCCCTCCTGAATCATTTTGTGTGCGGTTTCAAACGAATCGTCCGACATGCCCTGCACGCCCACCTGCAATTTCAGCTTGGACATGGCCACTTTCTCCACGATGTCTTTGGCTTGTTCAATGGTATGTGTCATGGGTTTTTCCACATAAATATGTTTGCCAGCATCAATGGCATCCAGGGTCATCTGGTAGTGCCAGTGTTCCGGCGTGGCTACGAGCACATAATCGATATCCTTATTTTCCAGAATTTCCTTATAGTTTTTAAAGGCGGGGGCCTGGGTTAATTCTTTTGCTCTGTCCAGGCGATGAGAGTAAATATCACAGACGGCAGCAATCTCCACATTGTCTGATTCTTTCATCTTCAGCAAAGCCTGCATGTGTTCATTGGCCATGCCCCCGCACCCAATGACACCGATTTTGATCCTTTCATTGGATCCGATGATTCGTGCGTAACTCTTTGCCGACATACCCATGGCGGGTCCGAAGGTGGCAATTCCGGCTGTGGCACCAGCCAATCGGATGGCAAACTGCCTTCTGTTCATGTTAGTCTTTTCCATTTTCGAAGAATTATTTAGTCTTATGTAGGTTGATTTTATGAAGCTATGATAGATGTTTCTTCCCATTCCTGACTGGCCACGGACTTCTCCAGGGCTTCAAGTACCCTGACACAATTCAAGATGCTTTGATGTGAGCGGGGTTCCTTGCCGCTTCGGAACATTTCAACTATATCTGTATAGCATAGGGCCGGATCGCTCTCTTCCACACGAGATTTGAGTTCGATGAGTCCCTCTTCTGTCTCCACAAAGGTTTCCCAGCCGCTCTCAATATTCTTTAAAATCAGGGTAGCGAATAATCCATTTTTGTACACCAGGTTGGCACTGCCATTTTGCCCCTTCCTGGTGATCCTCACACTTTCGATATCTTCCCCAAACATGTACATCAGGGGCTGTACAATATGTACCCCGTAAAAGAATATTCCCCCATACTTTGAATCCAACTCCACCGGTCCGGATCTGACTACCTGGTTGATTTTTCCCATGGACTCTGCCTGCATTTTTATATCATAGGTAGAAGCACTGTGGGCAATGGTGCTGTAGGAAGTGACGGGAGTTCCATGCTCCCGGGCCAGGTCCAGAAACTCTTTCCCCTCTGCCGCTCTGTAACAAAAGGGCTTGTCAATGAAAGTGGGAATACCTTCCTTAATAAAGGGGGTCGCGGCCTCGAGGTGATATTGTGCATGCCGGTGATCGACAATCAGTGCATCAATTTCACCCAGCATCTCTAGGGGATCTTTCACTATGTTCGGGATATTTCCTTTCTCTGCAGCATTCCTGGCAAACTCATCGCTTTCCCCCCAGACATATTTTACTTCCGCTGCAGGAAACTTCTTGTCGATATTGAACATTTTGCCAAAGCCGATGGTATGCGAATTTTCAGCGCCAATGATCCCGATCCGAAGGTGTTTTACATCCTGGACAGGTCCGGCCAACAGTTGCGGCGCAATAGCAGACAGCGCAGCTCCTTTACCTACGGTTTTTATAAACGATCTTCTGGATTTCATGTTATACGATTTATCCATGTATTCTAAAGCTTCATTTCCCAGCCAGTTTCATAG
>SPBY01000325.1 GCA_004525825.1 Bacteroidia bacterium | reverse complement strand
CGTAGATCATGGTACCGCATTTGATATCTCGTGGAAGGGGAAAGCCAATGAGGATAGTATGGTGGAAGCCATAAAACTCTCCATAAAACTCGGACATTAAGGTGTTCGGACTGTTTATCGTCAGCAATGTCCGGAACCCGGATGGTTAAAATTTCTCATTCATGGCATCCAGCAAATATTCATTGGGATCACTTGCATATTGCCAGAACATCATCCCTGCCATGTGGTGGTCAGTCACGTATTCACATTTAAGCCTTACAGATTCCTCATCGTCATAGGTGATCAGCTGATTGGTTTCGCTGTTGAACAGATAGGGTGCCTTTGCGTTTTCATCCCAGTACCTGACAAAGCCCTTCTTATTGACCAGGCTATCTTTAATGTAGGTGTATCCCCCACCCCTGGCTCCTTCTTCAACCGGCATGTTGATGCCGTGCTTTTCTGCGCTTTTCATGATCCAGCTCCTTCCATAAAAAGGTACTCCCATGACCAGCTTTTCTACAGGCACTCCTGCTTCCAGGAATAATTGAACCGACTTATGGGCTGAAGCATCCTTTTCATAATCTTCCGGTGGATACAGATTCGAATGATGACCCGCCGAATCCCCTGAGGTATAGAAGTCATAGGTCATGAGATTTACAAAATCAAGGTATTTTACAGCCTTGTCCATTTCTGTATGCTCGATGTAATTGTAACTGGCCCCAACCGCAGTGGTTAATTCATAATATTTCCCTGTAATTTTTGAGAGCTCATCCAGTTCTTTCCTGAGCGCTTCGAACATAAGTGTATAATTCTGCTTGTCCTCCGGCCGGAATACATTGTTGTCACCTATCTGACCCGGGTATTCCCAGTCAATGTCCACACCGTCCAGATCATAGTCTGCTATGATTTCCACACTGGTCTTCGCAAACCTGGATCTTGATTCAGGGGTCAGCACTGCATCTGAAAAATTACCGCTCCAGGACCAACCCCCAATGGAAATCAAAATTTTCAGATCCGGATTCACCTCTTTCAACTGATTCAGGATCCTGAAATTGACCGTATCTGTCTCCCTGTTGGTAAGCCAGGCCATGCTATCCTGCACATCCACGAAAGCATAATTGATATGCGTGAGTTTACCAGCGTCAATGGACAACTCATCCAGCACACCACGAAAACCCGGCACGTAGCCCACGATGATCTTTTTGTCCGGTGAAGGGGATTCCTTGGGTTTTTCTGAACAGGATAATGGAGCAATGAACAGGAACAACAAGAATAGTTGGATGGATTTCCTCATGATTTCAGGTCTGGGTTTAACAAATGTATCCCCGAATTTAGGTTATCCGTGGCTCCTGGCAAAATCAGGAATGCGATTTGGCCGATTTTCAGGTAATGCGATTACCCTCCGGGCCGCAGTTAATGACGCAACAACATACTTGGTAGCTTGCATGAAATTTAATAATTTTCTCTGATAACAAATGAGGGACCTGAATCATGAGACAATTCATTCTGTATTTCGGACTGGCCTTCTTCCTGGTGGCCTCCACGCATGCCCGGGAGCACAAGATCATCCAGGAAAGGAAGATCTACAAGCAGGTGATGGGGCAGGAACTTTCAGTGGACGTTTTTTATACCGATTCGGCCCTTGAAAGAAAAGGAAACCCGGCCATCGCTTTTTTTCACGGAGGAGGCTGGTCCTCCGGTGATCCGGCCGAATTCCATAATGCCTGCCGGCGCTACGCAGAGAAAGGCTTTGTGACCTTTTCTTTCAGCTACCGGCTGTCCGTGAACGAGGACGGAACAGTTCCCCACCCAGGGATCACCCCCGTGGAAAGCGTTAAGGATGCCCGGAGCGCCCTGCGCTGGCTGAAGGAAGAGGCGGGCCAGTGGAACATTGATCCGCAGAAGGTGGTGGCAGCCGGACAATCGGCCGGGGGACAGCTGGCCTTGTCCACTGCCCTGTTGGACCAGATCAATGAAAACACCGATAATACAGACATCGATCCCACCCCCTGTGCCCTGCTTCTGTATGCCAGCAATGTGAATACCATGGAGGCCTGGGTCGACCGGCTGCTGGGTGAACGAAGAGAGGAGATCTGGTCCATCTCTCCCTACCACAACCTGAAGTCCGGCATGCCACCGGCCATTGAGTTCCATGGCACGGCAGATCCTATGGTTAACTTCTGGATTGTAGAGTATTTCAAGGAAAAGACCATTGCCCTGGGCAACCGTTTCGAACAGATCCCTTTCGAAGGGAAGGGACATTACCTGGCTGAAAACGATACCACGTATGCCACCTATTTCGATGAATCGGTCATGGAGCGCACGGACAGGTTCCTGGAAGAGCTGGGGATCATTAATAACAAACATAGAGGGAAGAAATAGCCAATCCCCCTAAAGCTGGTGGTGATATTTGCGACAAGGAGGTTCTTCTGTTATTGGCAAAAGCACACAGATCATTGGGTAAACTTGACGGGATTTCAAGAAAATTGCCAAATCCCCTGATGCTGGTGAATACGATCTCCTTGCAGGAAGCCAAATCAAGTTCGGAAATAGAGAACATTTTTACCACCGATGATGAATTGTATAAAGCTATCTCGACCACAGATACCCAGATTTCACCAACAGCGAAAGAAGTACTGAGGTATCGGGAAGCACTATGGACAGGAGTCGAACACATAGCTAAGCATAATCACATTGATCTTCAAACAATCATTCGTATTTATCAAAACATTAAGCAAACTCAGACAGGAATCAGATCAGAGCAATCGAATGTCAGGATGATCAAAGAAGGCAAAAGTATCACAAGTGGAGAAGTCCTTTACACTCCCCCAAAAGGCGATGATATCCTGAAAAAAATGCTAAACAATTTGAAGCTACTCGATCTCATGTTGAAAAGCATATTCCGAATCTTGATTTCGCAGTCATAGAAGCCATTTTTACACAACCTTACATAAAAGCGATTCATCTTGTCAGCGATAAGATAAAAAGCAGGAATACGGCACGGAAATATCTGGACCAGCTATGCAATATTCAGGTACTGGAACTGAAGCATATCGGAAATGAAATTGTATATATCAATAACGATCTGGTTCGGATATTAGGGAGCACGTGATGGACACCATTACTTTCAAAGTCTGGCGAACATATTATTGCTGTGGAGCGTATCAGAGTCGAACTACTAATAATATACTATTGATTTATAGCTCTTTAGTAGATTGTAATTTTATTGGGTATCGGAATAGGTGTCTGTTTTGATAACAATCACAAAAGATCATTCTCCTCCAGCCATTGCCTGACCCTTTCGTGCTCTGCCTGGTATTTGGCTTCAATATACCTCTCATATATGGAATAATCTATACTCTCACTCCTATTACCAAAATATCGTCAATCTGTGAAGTATCACCCATCCAATCCTTAATGGTCAGATCTAAGATCTTCTTCTGTTCCCGCATGGGCTCCTGATGAATCTTTATAAGAAGGTCTTTGAAATTCTTACTCATGAATTTCTTATTGTCCTTGCCACCCTTTTGATCAATAAATCCATCTGAAAACAGATAAAACACATCCCCAAATTCAAGTTGAATTTCCTTATTTGTGAATGTTTTAAAACTACCTTGATAATATCCCAGAGGCATTCGATCAGCCTTGAATACTGTCAGTTCAGGAGCCCCATTCTTATCTCTGATCAGGTACAATGGATTGTTAGCACCGGAGTACTGTAGAGTATTATTCTTTTCATCAATTACACATAATGCCATATCCATACCATCTTTGGACTCTTCTGCCTGACCATGCTGTCTGAGTGAATTTCTAATCTGCTTCCTGAGTTCATTGAGCACCTGGTTTGCCTGCGTGATCTCCCTACTATGCACAATTTCATTGAGATAACTCATGCCAAGCATACTCATAAACGCACCCGGTACTCCATGACCCGTGCAATCCGCCGCTGCCAGGATAACATACTGGTTCACTTGCTTAATCCAGAAAAAATCACCACTCACGATGTCTCTTGGCTTAAATAAAATGAATACATCATTTAAGATCTCATGAAAATACTGCTCAGGGGGCAACATCGCAGCCTGTATCTTTTTTGCGTAAGTGATACTATCGAGTATTTCATTTTTTTGCTTGTTGATGGCCTCGTTCAAAACAGTTAGTTCCTCATTGGCTTCCAATATTTTTTCATTCTGTTTATTGATGGCCTCGTTCAAAACAGTTAGTTCTTCATTTGCGCTGAGAATTTTGTTATTTTTCACCTTCAGTTCCGAGCTTTGATTTTCCAGTAATATCCGGCGTTCTTCGAGGGCTACAGAAAGCTTTCTTGAGCGTTTCAGGTTGTAATAATACATGGCGACAAGCCAAATGGCCAGAAGTAGAATTATTCCTAATCCTATTATTGCGATACTCTTTATCAGCGTATTTTTCTCCAATACATCCACCTCAGCCTGTTTCTGCCCAACTTCATATTCAGTACGCAGGTCAGCCATTTTCTGAATACTCTCAATATTCTTTAAACTGTCGTTTGCGACTATATATATTGATAGATAATAGTAAGCACTGTCAAACCTGCCGGAAATCTTATATAGCCGGGCAAGCAAGCGTGATGCTTCTCGTTCAAAATTCG
The DNA here is from genome assembly GCA_004525825.1 of Bacteroidia bacterium. Classification (GTDB taxonomy): domain Bacteria; phylum Bacteroidota; class Bacteroidia; order Bacteroidales. The sequence goes on along the minus strand of SPBY01000325.1, from coordinate 95 downwards.
GATTATCAGTAATTTTTAACGCCCTGGAAGCAAAGGTAATGGCCTGTGTAATTTCTCCTTTTTGCTGAAGAATATTTGAGTATCCAATCAGGAAT
>SPBY01000482.1 GCA_004525825.1 Bacteroidia bacterium | reverse complement strand
TAAGTTAACTAATCTTTTTCGAAGTCCAAGGCATACTCAATCGCCTTCTCAGTTCCCATGGCAATGCCTTCTTCGTCGTACCTTTTGGCCAGTTCCTCACCCACCTCTTTCCTGGCACCCTCAATATGGGTGGCTATAAATTCGTCCCAGAATTCGAACATCCCATCCACCTCCAATCCCAATTTATTATACTGTTCACGAGCAGCAGCGTCTAATCGAATGGATTTGGCCCATCTTCCCTGACCGGCAATAGCAAAGGCAACTCCTTGAATGTCAAAGGCTACATAAATCATATTGCCATGTTTATAAGATACCTCTACTCCTTTTGCATATCGTTTCTCTCCTTCCTTGAAATCTTTCATACCCACCGTACAGTCACCAAGCAAATGAAGCGCACCCTCAATGGAAAATAATTGATTCAATTTCTCTGAAGATATAAGCAACTCTTCCACCAATGGCCTGCCCCTTTCGAACTGTTTGGTATGAACCAGGATCGTACACAAATAGATCTGGCAGTGATTTATCAGGCTGGGGTTCCCTAACTTTCTGGCTATTTCCAGGCCTTCTTCACTATATTTCAGGCTGGTTTCATAATCGCCACTATGTAGCAGAGGCTCACTAATTTCGCTGAGCGTAAAGGCTTCTTCCCCTGGATTCTCCAGTTTCCGCCAAATCTCAAGACTTTCACGCATAAATTTCAGAGCCTTTTGAGCATCTCCGGTCATCCAGTAGAAACACCCCAATCCCGTAACAGCCCGGGCATAAGATTCAGCCTTACCAATATTTTTTGTTATAGCTTTTTCCAGATAGTCTATGCCCACTAAAATATCTGACCGTAATCTCCAGAACCAATACACGAATCCTGCAAGCTCAGCATAGCGTTCCGGGGAATTGGATTCGGCCCAATTCAAAGCAGCAAAAACATTATCCTGTTCTGCAACGTGCCAGGCTGCCCATTTCAATTGAGCTTCAAACTGTTCTTCATAGGCAACTTCAGCCACTTTCAAATAATATTGTAAATGTCTGGACCTGATTTCATTCTCTTCCCTATTATTTATTAGTTTCTGTTGAGCAAATTGCCGGAGTGTTTCCAGCCTGTTATAACGCATCGATTGGTCCCGACCCTTCATGGTATACACCAGAGACTGGTCAACCAACATGGATAATACATCCAGCACACTCTCCTTCTGCAATTGATCGTCTGAACATACCTCCTCAGCTGCTTCAAGCTCAAATCCCCCGGAAAAAACAGATATTCTCTCAAAAAGGGTCCTTTCACTTTCTGAGAGAAGATTATAACTCCACTCGATAGTAGCCTGGAGGGTTTGCTGGCGCTTTGAGATGCCCGGATCCGGAGAAACAAGCAGGTCAAACCGATCTTCGAAGCGTTCCAGGATCTTCTTTGGATGTAAGTGCCTGGTGCGACTTGCAACCAGTTCTACTGCAAGAGGGATTCCATCCAGCTTGTTACAGATGGAGACCACTTCTGACACATTTTCCGGTTCAAGTTCAAATTCCGGATTATTCAACTGCGCTCTGTCTGTAAAAAGCAATACAGCTTCTGACCTTTGCGCGCTTTCCATATCGATAACCAATTTTGGATCCAGGAGTGTCAAGGAGGGTAGCCTCCAGACCTTTTCACCAGATATTTTCATTGCTTCACGGGTGGTAGCAAGGATCTTCAATCCAGGCACAGATTGGAGGAGTGTTGCACATACTTCACCGCAACCTTTAATGAGATGCTCACAATTGTCCAGGATAATCATTATTTTCTGATCCTTGATCTTTTCTGTAAGCGTTTCAATGACAGGTTGATTAGGAGACTCGGTTATCTTCAATACTTCCGTAATCTCTTTGGCCACGAGATCCTCGTTCGTGAGAGGAGCGAGATCCACAAACCATACACCATCGCTAAAATCCTGAACCATCGTGGCTGCAGCTTCACAGGCTAAACGGGTTTTGCCGCATCCTCCGGTACCAGTAAGCGTAACCAGTCGGTGCTCGCAGATAAGATCCTGTATGGTCTGCATTTCTTTTGCCCTGCCAATGAAAGTGGTGAGCTGTGCAGGGAGGTTGTTTCTGTGGGTTTGTACTACTTCCCCAGGACCTGTGGCCTGTATATTTGATTCCCCGTCATCCTTCTTCTTTCTGTAGATAAACCAGGGTAGGAGGATCACCACAGGTATGCCAATAGCCGAAAGTTGGTACAAGAGCCTGATTGTTTGTTCTGGTAGTGAAAAGGTTTCTGAAGCATTGAGAAAGAATTCAATGATGGCAGGGCAGGCAGCCACATAGCCAATCAGAAAATACAAGACCTTTCTGCGCTTCAACTCCTGCCAGAATTGGGATAGTTTATTGGAGCTGTCACGCATGTACGTGGATATTGATTATATGCAAGATAACAACTTAAAGAATATCAACCAAATCTAGACATATTTGACTCATGTAGCATTGGATACTAACTTGCATAAACCAATCTCCAATCCTAAATGTCTTATAATCGCAACAAAATGGCCGGATTCTGGTAAGAATTTAAACGCAGGAAGGTAGTACGTATAATTACAGTCTATGCGGCGGCAGCATTTGTAATTATTGAGCCGATAGATATTGTCTCTCCCTGGTTAAGGTTACCGGAATGGACAATGAACTTTATTATAGTTCCGCTTTGCGTAGGCTTTATCATAACAGTTATCTTCTTGTGGGTATATGGCGTACCTCCTGGAAGGATAGAAAAAAAGGATAAGCCAGTTTCTTCTAACAATTGGGAAATTGCCAGCTATATTAGTTTTGTTGTGATTGTTGCTTTATTTGTCCTGAATGCCCTAAATGCTGTCCCAAAGCAAGACTATTAATGCTCTGTTTGTTAGAGCTTTAGCTGTATTTTGAGGTCGGTAGCGATTATTCGTCGCACCTTTGGTGCTCCTTATGATCCTGTGGGGGGAGGTCCACCAACACAATAGTCCTGATTGCCACAGGCAATCATCTTATTTATTTCAGGGACTCTCATCAGGAACCTGTGAGTTTCCCTGAAATAATCAAGCCCCGGCAGCTATGCTGCCAGGGCTATTGTATTGAGGTCGGTAGCGGATTCGAACCGCTGTAACTGGTTTTGCAGACCAGTGCCTAACCACTCGGCTAACCGACCGTGTACTCCAAAGCTTATAGAGCGAGGGAGTGTTAATATTGTATCGTTGCTATCTAAAGAACTTTTTTCCCATGCTGCGGATTACCTCACTCGGGTCGAACCGCTGTAACTGCCTGCCTGCCGCAGGCGGGGTTTTGCAGACCAGCGCCCCTGCCACCTGGCAGGTTGCCACTTTTATCCGCCGTATCCCGACATGTCGGGAGAAGGTGG
>SPBY01000170.1 GCA_004525825.1 Bacteroidia bacterium | reverse complement strand
CCCCGTAACATCAAGATCATTGACTGAAAAGGATATAAGCCCATCTTGATTGGCAGTGTACATCAATCCGAGATCATAAGTCCCTCCAGTTTCTACCTGAATGGTGTACTTGGTCCACTCACCTGGCTCGGTCCATCCCACATAGAGTTGGTCTTTTTCCTGATCCACAAAGTTAAAGGGAGTGTTGTCAATGGGTGGATCCTGGAATTTGGTATAAGAAATATCGACGGCTTCATGGATGCGGAATTCGTGCAGATAGCTTCCATCCGCCTTATTCAAACCGCCACTTCCGGAATTCACCGAATCACTGTCATGGAAGGCGATGCCTTCACCTCCCTGATCATAATATTCGCATTGAAGTTTTCCCGGTATGATTTGAGCTCCTTCCCCGTAGACCGAGTCCTCATAGGGTGTTCCGGAGTATGTCCCCAGGCCATTTGAATTACATCCCAGAATAATTATTAGACACAAAGCGATGCTTCCAGGGCAGACAAGGATACTCAAATACTTTCTTTTCATGGTTCAGATTCGTTGTGGTTTTTTACGGCTTTGTAAAAGTGATCTTTTTATTCAGGACATGCAAGTCATCGTTCCATGACCAATATTTTTCAAAAAATGTCCCACGCTATGTATTAAGCCATACTTTTGTGGAAACCTTTGATCTCCAATGAGCACTTTTGAGAAGCTGAATCTGTCAAAGCCCCTGTACAATGCCATTGCTGATTTGGGATTTGAGCAACCTACACCCATTCAATCTGAGGCTGTTCCGCTTATACTGTCCGGTCGCGACGTGGTTGGGATTGCCCAAACAGGTACAGGTAAAACATTTGCCTACCTGTGGCCCATCCTGCGCGATCTGAAATATTCCAACCAGGTAAATCCCCGTGTATTGATTGTGGTGCCCACCCGTGAACTGGTGGTTCAGGTGGTGGAGCAGGCTGAAAGTCTCACCAAATACTCAAATACACGAGTACTGGGAGTGTATGGAGGAACCAACATCAATGCACAGAAGGAAGCTGTAGTAGCAGGAACGGATATACTGGTAGCCACTGCAGGAAGGTTATATGATTTGATTCAGCACGACGCCCTTCGCTTAAATGCAGTGAAGAAACTGGTGATCGATGAAGTGGATGAGATGCTGGACCTGGGATTTCGTTTTCAGCTGGAGAGGATTTTTGATATACTACCCCGAAAGAGACAAAACATCATGTTTTCGGCTACCATGACAGAGGAGGTGGATGTCTTGATTGATGATTACTTCAATGCACCTGCCCGGATCTCCATCGCCTTAAGCGGTACTCCCCTGGGCAACATTGCACAGCAATGTTATCAAGTAAAAAACTTCTACACCAAGGTCAATTTGTTGGCCCATCTCTTATCTGACCGGAAGGAGTTTAGTAAAGTTCTGGTTTTCGTTTCAAGTAAGAGGGGAGCGGACCGCTTATTCGAAGCCCTTGAAGAGCTCTATGGATCGGAGCTATGTGTGATTCATTCCAACAAATCGCAAAACTACAGGTTACGCTCCATTGAAAAATTTGAACAGGGGAAAAACCGGATCCTGCTTACCACCGATGTGATGGCCCGGGGGCTCGATCTGGACAAAATTTCTCATGTGATTAATTTTGACACACCTGCCTATCCCGAAAATTACATGCATCGCATTGGCCGGACCGGCAGGGCAGAGGAGAAGGGAAAAACGATCCTGTTCCATACCTGGAAAGAGGAATCGGCCAAAAGAGCCATTGAGAAGCTGATGGATTATAGCATCCCGGTGGTCGAATTCCCTGAGGAGGTGGATGTTTCTGAGGAGCTTACTCCCGAAGAGCGACCAAAGAATGAAGAAATCAAACTCAAGACCCATAAAGTCATAGAGGATTCAGGAGGAGCTTTCCACGAGAAGAAATTAAAAAACACCAAGACCAACCAGGGAGGTTCTTACCTGCGTAAGATGAAGAAATATAAGAAACCCCTTACAAAGGGGGATAAAAATTTCAACCAGAGATCTAAGAAGAGATAACCCTATTCAAAATTTCAGAGATTCAGGTACCATGAGCACAAGGTTTAAGTGGGTATATACTATTGTCCTGCTGGTTGGCATTCTATGCCACAGCTCTTTTGGGCAGTCCGTATATCCACCAATCAGGGTTGATTCCACCAGGCTTGATGGTAAGACTAGGTATTTTCAAAGCCTTGCTCAATCAGGCGATCACAAAGGAGGACCCAATATTGTGGTCATTGTAGCTGATGACCTGGGTAAGAATGATCTAAACCTGTATTTCAAGGATGGACTTGATACCCCGAACATTAATCAATTGGCAGAGGAGGGCATTGTTTTTACCGAAGCCTATTCCACCAGTGCAGTATGTAACCCTTCCCGTGCGGGGATGATCACCGGCAGGTACCAGCAGCGATTTGGAAACGAGCGTCAGATTATGGGAAGATATGCAAGGAACAAGTTTGAGTTCTTTGCATTTAAAACCTTTGTCAATACACGCCCCTTGCAATTGATTGAACCCTGGTACACCCCTTCTGAGACTGAATTGAGAAAGCAGGGCCTGCCAGTATCAGAAATATCATTGTTTGAAGCATTCCATTCCGTGGGATACACGACTGCCTGTTTTGGCAAGTGGCACCTGGGTTACAATGAACCCTTTCTTCCACAAAATAAAGGCGTGGATGAGTTTTATGGTTTTTATGAAGCGTTCAGCCTCTATGAGCCCACAAGAAGCAAGGATATTGTGAATCATAAACACCGGATCTTTCAGAATAAAATGATTTGGCGTCAAAAGCGAAGTGGCCCTTCTGCCATTGTGCGAAATGGTGAGGAAGTTGAGGAAAATGAATACCTGACTAAGCGGATTGCTGAAGAAGCGTGTCAGTTCATAAAAACGCATGAAGAGGATCCGTTCTTATTATACGTCCCTTTCAGTGCCCCACATACTCCTTTCCAGGCTCCCAAATCTTATTGCGATAGGTTTTCGCATGTGAAAGACCTTAACAAGAGGGTATATTTTGCCATGATAGCTGCACTTGATGATGCCATCGGAGAAATCATAGAGCAGGTAAAAGAATCAGGGATTGAGGAGAATACTCTGGTCTTTTTTTGCAGCGACAATGGGGGAGCGACCTATACAGGTGCCACAGATAATGGCGATCTGAAAGGAGGTAAAATGACTAATTTTGAAGGAGGATTGAACGTTCCTTTTATTATAAAATGGAAAGGCACCTTGAGTGCCGGAGCTCAATACCATACACCCGTATCCCTGATGGATATTTTCACCACGGCACTTTCAGCATGCACCATTCCTGCACCTACAGATATTCCCATCGACGGCGTGGATCTTATACCCTTTTTGACCGGCGAGAGAGAAGGCGTACCCCATGAATTCTTGTTTTGGAAAACAGATTTCAATAAATCTGTTCGCAGCGGAAAGTGGAAGTTAATTGTCAATTCACGAGAGGATCAATTGGTCCTGTATGACCTCGAAGCTGACAAGCAAGAACACCAGGACCTGAAAGCAACACATTCAGAAGTTGTAGAACATTTGCTTTCGAAACTAACAGAATGGGAAAGCGAACTGGTGCCTCCCCTATGGCCTGGAGTGATGGAGTATGAAGAAGAGTTTGACGGAGTTAAAATGCGATTCGCTTTTTAGAGTACACATTTTACCCCTTCCCGGTCCATTTCTACCACACATTTGTTGCAGCGGTTGCATTCCGTCTTTTCGATCTGATTTTCCTTGAGCTTCACTAGAAAATCAGAATCGTGGATCAATGCCCTGGCCATGGCAATAAAGTCAAAACCAGCATCCAGGATTTCTTCGATTCCGCTTTTTGAATCCACGCCTCCAAGGTATACCAGTGGCATTCGAACCACTTCCCGGATTTCCTTGGCCTGATCCAGGAAAAAATTGGGTGTAAAAGGGTAGCGTTTTACAATGAAGGGTCCAAAAAGTGCCATCGTAATCTTTTCGGCCATGGAGGATCCGTTCTTGATCATCCCTCCCAGGGGAATATCGCCCCTCATCAGATAAAATGGGGTTTTGCTGGTGAAGCCACCACTTAAAACAATAGCAGTGCATCCATTTTTTTCAAGTTCTTTTGCTACATATTTGCAGTCCTCCAGCGTAAATCCACCTTTGAATCCATCGCTTAAATTCAATTTCACCAGTACCGGAAAGTCTTTCCCGACTTTGGCTTGTACTTTCTTAAGTACTTCCAGGGGAAAACGGGCTCTGTTTTCAATGCTGCCCCCGTAGGCGTCCTTGCGCTTATTGGTCTTAGGACTCAGGAACTGGCTCAATAAATAACCGTGACCCATGTGAATCTCAATGGCATCATATCCGGCTTCCTTGACACCCTGTGCAGCTTCCGCAAAATCATGGGCCACCATCTCCATATCCTCTATGCTCATCGCCCTGGAAAACAGGATGCCTGACAAGGAGCCATATGCATTGAAAACCCGGCTGGGTGCCAAGGGGTATTTGACCTCCTTGTTCTTTGAAAAGTAACCGCAATGGGTCAGTTGAATGCTTACCTTTCCCCCGGCCAAATGCACCTCATGGGCCAGTACTTTTAATTCTTTTAAACTCCGGTCATGGATATACATTTGATCGATGAAGGTCCTCCCATTGGCTGACACTGCCCCATAAGACAAAGTTGTAAGCGCCACCTCTCCTTTGGCCATGGCCACATGGTGATCTATCAACTTGCGATTGGGAATGCCCTGATCAAACATACCTTCATAGGTGGCCGATTTGAAGAAAACATTCTTTAGTCTAAGTTTCGAATCACCAAGTCTCTTTTCTGAGAAGGCCTCCTCAAATGTCTTCATGGGGAGCGCTGAGTGATTCCTTTCTGAGAGAAGATTTCCTGACAATCAGTTTGTGATCCAGCACGACCGTTTTTGTGATTTTTGGCTCCTCCGTAGTCAACAACTCAATCAGGGTGGCTGCAGCTATTTCTCCCATTTCCATTCCCGGATAATGAATGGTTGTAAGACTGGGTTCGATAACTCTTGAAATATAAACATTATTAAATCCAACCACCGCAATATCTTCAGGAACCCGAATCCCTTCATTTTTTAGCTGGCAGATAATGGCCACTGCAGAAGTATCATTGGCTGCAAAAATTCCATCGGGAAGATTTTTCATTTTAAGCAACCTTGATACTGTCCGTTTACCAGATTCCTCATTCAGCTTATCCTCAATGATCAGCTCAGGATCATAGGAGATTTTATATTGTTCTAATGCGTTCATATAGCCCTTAAGGCGTTCTGAATAGACGTTGCATAAACGATTATCGCTGACATATACAATTCGGCTACACCCCTGTTCTATCAAATGTTCTGTCGCATCAAAGCCTGCCCTAACATTATCAATGATTACTTTCGAGCATTTGCAAGTGGGATGATCCTTTATACGATCAAAAAATACCACAGGGATCCCTTTCCTAAATATCGTACTCAGGTGATCAAGATTAGATGTATCACTGGACAGGGATATCAGCAATCCATCGATCCTGCTGTTAAACAAGGTTTTAATGTTCTCCTTTTCTTTCGCCATGGATTCCCGGGACTGGCTTATGATTAAATTGAATCCATTCTTACTGACCTGGCTTTCAATGCCTGCAATTACCGAAGATTGAAAATTACTATCCAGGCGAGGTAAAATCACTCCAATCGTATTGGACCTGTTCTTTCTCAGATTTCTTGCAAAGGTGTTTTGCTGATAGCCCATGGCCTGGGCGGTAAGATTTATCTTTCTGATGGTCTCCTTGCGGATATCGGAATGCCCGTTTAATCCCCTGCTTACTGTGGAGGCCGATAAGTTGAGTTTTTTGGCAATATCGTAAATAGTTACTTCTTTTTTTTCCGTCATTGCAGATACGGCTTTTTGTAGCCTTCTGTCATAAAATTACAAATTATACCCACAAATTTTCGCAATCGATTGCATTTACTTTAATTTAGAGTTTTCTAAGCGTTCCTTCAACTGAAATGAAAACATTTGATCAATGACCGAATCGCAATGGGATAAGTTATGTGATATTGTGAAGGGAAAAAACATCAGCCCTCTTCAAACCGGTTTTATCGCGGATAGTCCCTGGTTGCCTAAGTGGTTCGGCGTAAGGATCCTTGATTATTTCACAAATGATGATATATGGATGAAGGCAAACCTTCATGTGGTGAAATCATTCCCGGATGTCATGTTCCTGCCTGGCTTCTGGTCTGAATATGGAATGTGCAGCGAACCCTCAGCTTTTGGTGCAAAATGTTCGTTTCCAGCCAATGAGTTTCCACATGCTCACCGGGTGATTCATTCCACGGATGAAATCTCCAGGATTTCAAAACCACATCCTGAAAAAGATGGATTGGCGCCGTTTATTCTTAATCGCTTGCTGATCAATCAGCGTGAGATCCAGGACAATGGGCATAAAATCTATTTTGCTGTATCGAGGGGGCCAATGAACATTGCTTCGTATTTGATGGGGACCACCGAATTCATGACAGCGATGATCACTCATCCCGAGGAAATACACCGCTTGCTAAAGCTTATCACCGACTAT
>SPBY01000395.1 GCA_004525825.1 Bacteroidia bacterium | reverse complement strand
TCGGGGAAAGCACCACTCATGGTGCGGGCCAGAACAGGAACCAATTTATGGATAAAGGGCTCTTTCTGATCCAGGTAGGTATATCCATAGCGAACTGCCCTTCGGAGTATCCGGCGGATCACATAGCCTGCCTTGTTGTTGGAGGGCAGTTGTCCGTCAGCGATGGAGAATGAAACAGCCCTGAGGTGGTCAGCCACCACACGCATGGCCACATCGGAAGCATGGTCCGCCCCGTAATTTAGACCGGACAGTTTGGAAATTTCCTGGATGATGGGCTGGAAAACATCGGTATCGTAGTTGGATTGCTTTTGCTGAAGTGCCATGCAGAGGCGTTCAAATCCCATACCAGTATCCACGTGCTTCTCAGGCAGAGTGGTCAGTTCACCACCCGACTTTCGGTTAAATTGAATAAACACAAGGTTCCAGATCTCAAGCACCAGGGGATGGTCCCGGTTGACCAGGTCGGCACCGGGGACTTTCTTTCGATCGGCCTCGTCTCTCAGGTCCAGGTGAATCTCCGAGCAGGGTCCGCAGGGACCCGTCTCACCCATCTCCCAGAAGTTGTCTTTTTTCGATCCATCCAGGATGCGGTAGGGGGGAAGGAACTCTTTCCAGTAATCGTGCGCTTCCTGGTCCCTTTCCACCCCGTCTTTGGGGTCTCCCTCGAATACCGTGGCATAGATTCGATCGGGCTCCAGTTTCATCCTTTCGGTAAGGAACTCCCATGCCCACTGGATAGCTTCCTTCTTAAAGTAGTCGCCGAAGGACCAGTTGCCCAGCATTTCGAACATGGTGTGGTGGTAGGTATCGTGACCCACCTCCTCCAGGTCGTTGTGTTTCCCGGCCACCCGCAAACACTTCTGGGTATCGGTCACCCGGCGCTGAGTTGGCTTTCGGGTTCCCAGGAAATAATCCTTGAACTGGTTCATCCCTGCGTTGGTAAACATCAGGGTGGGATCGTTCTTAAGCACCATGGGAGCAGAGGGGAAAATGAGGTGCTGTTTTTCCTTGAAAAAGTCCAAAAATGATTGCCTGATCTCCTGTGAAGTCATGGGTATATAAGGTGTTAAATAAAAAAAAAGGTAACCCGGGAGGACAAATTTCGTAAAAAAACTCGTAGAAGGCGTAAAAATATTTTATTTGACTAAAAGTTGGGATTTTAAGCGTCATTATTTACTTTAGCCACCAGAAAGCGCAAATGTTTGTAAGAAAATACCATATAAATCCAGAAACCCTTTGTTATGAGCGTGTTAGGCTAAATCGTAGCCAACGTATACGTTTTTTAGTGGGTTTTAGTATGGGGCTTATCTTACTTGCTATTTTGATGAGATTTGGTTTTGAACGATCTTTTCCCACTCCTCGACAAATTATTTATCATAAGCAAAACATCATTCTTCGCTCCGAATTATCTTGCCTGAATGCAGAATTGCAGGTGGTTGAATCCCAGCTTGAAGAACTCAGGAACCGCGACGACCGGTTTTACCGTGCTATCCTGAGCCTTGATCCGATTCCGTCTTCTATTCGCGGCGCAGGTACCGGGGGGGCGAAACCAGGTGGAATCCTGCAAAATTTAAGGGATCCGGGAATGGTCAATGACGTAAGCCAAAGGATCGAGAAGATTTCCTCCAAGATGAAAATACAGTCAAACAGTCTTGACCGCGTATATAATAAGGCAGTGAAAAATCAGCAACTTCTGGCCGCTAAACCTTCCATCAACCCCATTTCTCCCGGCGATCCCACCTGGCTCACTTCAGGCTACGGGTACCGGAACGATCCCTTTACCGGGAGGCGCACCGCTCATCACGGAATCGATCTGGCCGGTAATTATGGACTGGATATTCACTGTACGGGTGAGGGAACTGTAACGGTATCACAAGTCAGCAGGAACGGTTATGGTAAAGAGGTAGTGGTGGATCACGGCTTTGGTTACACATCCAGGTACGCCCACCTGCAGGATATTCATGTGGAAGTGGGACAAAAATTGAAGCGTGGAGAAGTTATTGGAACCCTGGGTAACACAGGCAGGTCCACCGGACCACACCTTCATTATGAGATCCGGAAAAACGATTCTCCCGTGAATCCCATGTATTTCTATTACGAAAATCTTTCTGCCGGGGAGTACACATTGTTAGCTTCAAAGGCCAATTTGTCAGCAACTCCTTACCAGCCAATGGCCATGAGCCAGAAATAATTTCTATTTTTGCACAGAATTGTCTGCTTAGTTTTGTGTGAATGTCAAAATCCCAGTTTAAATTCAATCCCAAAGACCTTAATTACGACAGGGTCGACGACAGCCTGAATGCCCGCATCTGGCGCATTGCTGTCTATGTGGCCGCCGTGGTGGTCATAGCGGTATTGCTGAACGTGATTTATTCGCTGTTTTTCGATACTCCGCGTGAACGACAGATCCGCAATGAGAACAGGATGCTGCTTGAGAAGTATGAAGAGCTCAGTGTGAGAAAGCAGGAAGTGGATACTGTGATGGAGGCGGTTCAGCGCATCGACAGGGACATTTACCGGGTGATTTTTGAGACTGAACCGGTGGAGCCGGAAACGAATCCCTCCACAGGCATGACTTTTCAAAACCTGCTCCGGACCACCAACGAGGTGATAGTTATGCATTCTGCCCATAAACTGGATTCCCTGATAAGCCTTGACAGGCTCATGGCTACTGAGTATGACATGTTGATCATCCGGGGAGAAGCCAAAGCTGTGATGCTGCCCTATATCCCGGCCATTCAGCCCATCGAGAACAGCGATCTAACCCTGATTGCCTCCGGCTTTGGTCATCGTGTTCACCCCATCTATAAAATTCCCAAAATGCACAATGGAATCGACTTTTCAGCACCGGTGGGCACACCGGTGTATGCAACAGGCGATGGCGTGGTGAAGATCTCCTCCCGTTCGGCACGCGGACTTGGGAACCAGATTCTAATTGATCATGGCTATGGCTATGAAACCCTCTATGCATGTATGGATGAACTGAATGTAAGAAACGGACAAGAGGTAAAACGGGGTGATCTGATCGGGACAGTAGGGGATTCTGGACTGAGCGTGGCACCTCATCTCCATTACGAAGTGCACCTCGACGGCAAAGCCATGAATCCTATCAACTATTTTTTCCTGGAACTTTCACCGTCGGACTATGACCGGTTGATTCTGATATCAAAGATGTCGGGACAGTCGTTTGATTAATCAATTATTGTATTATATTGCATCACAGTATGGAGAGATTTCGTTTTAACCCTGAAACCCTATCCTATCAGAAAATTGAACATCCAGGCAAGCATAAACTGCTTCGTTTGCTGGCCTTTACTGGCCTTGTTCTCTCCTTCTCCTTCGGCATCCTTTACATCAGGGACACACAGATCCGGACGCATCGGGCCGACAATCTGACCGCCGCTCAGCAGCAGATTATTTATGAACTGAACCTGATGAATCGCGATATGGACCAGTACAAAAACAGGCTCCAGCAGGTGGCTTTCAATGACGACCACATTTATCGTGTCTATTTTGGTGTGGATCCCCTTTCCTCTTCCAAAAGAAGTGTGGGTGTGGGAGGTTCCATGAAGTATGAATGGTTGCAACAATACAGCCAGGCCAACCTGCTGAGGCAAACCTACCTGAACATTGACCTGATCAGTCGAAAACTTGCCATGCAGTCCGCTTCTTTTGACGATGTCATTGATCTGGTATGGACCAAGGAGGAATGGATGGCTGCACGACCCGCCATTCAACCGGTGAGTATGAATGACCTGACCCGCTTTGGTTCCTCTTTTGGCTCTCGGTTTCATCCCATTTTGAAGGTAGTCAGACCCCATGAAGGGATCGACCTGACTGCACCCAAGGGGACCAATATCTATGCCACGGCCGACGGAACGGTTATGCAGGCGGGTTACCGGGAAGGAGGATTCGGGAAGAAGGTCCTGATCGATCACGGCTACGGATACCGCACAGTATACG
>SPBY01000428.1 GCA_004525825.1 Bacteroidia bacterium | reverse complement strand
GAGTGATTACGGTATACCGGGTGAAACAAAATTAAAGCGTCTCAGTATGAAGGAACTGGCACTTATGAAGGGTAACGAAGCCATTGCGGAAGCGGCAATCAGGGCCGGTGTGGATGGCTATTTTGGATATCCGATTACGCCACAATCTGAAGTGATGGAATACCTGATGCTCCAGAAACCTGAGGAACGTACCGGAATGGTGGTTCTTCAGGCAGAGAGTGAGGTGGCTTCCATCAATATGGTCTATGGAGCAGCAGGAACCGGGAAAAAAGTAATGACTTCGTCCTCCAGTCCCGGCATCAGCCTGATGCAGGAGGGCATTAGCTACATAGCAGGTGCAGAGCTTCCCTGTCTGATCGTGAATGTGGTCAGGGGAGGACCCGGACTCGGAACCATTCAGCCTTCACAGGCCGACTATTTTCAATCCACCAAGGGGGGGGGACATGGCGACTATCGTCTTATAGTACTGGCACCTGCCTCTGTTCAGGAAATGGCCGACTTCGTGGATCTGGCATTTGAACTGGCATTTAAATACAGGAACCCTGCTCTGATCCTTACGGACGGCTTGATTGGCCAGATGATGGAAAAGGTAGAACTGCCTCCTCAGAAGGAGCGTGTAAGTGAATTTGACCAATCGTGGGTCACCACCGGAAAGACCAAAGACAGGGAACGCAACATTATCACTTCATTGAATCTGGATCCCGATCTGCAGTATGAACACAACCTGAAACTCCAGAAGAAATACAAGAGCATGGAGCAGGATGTCATGTTTGAGAAGATTGACTGTGACGATGCCGATTTCCTTCTGGTGGCCTATGGATCCAGTGCCAGGATTTGCCAGAAAGTGGTGGAAATGGCCAGGAGCAGGGGCAAGAAGGTTGGCCTGCTTCGCCCTCAGACCCTTTTCCCCTTTCCTACCCAGGAAATTGCCAGAATAGCGCACAGGGTAAAAGGAATGATGGCGGTGGAGCTGAGTGCAGGACAGATGGTGGAGGATGTGAGACTGGCAGTGAACGGTAAGGTGCCGGTATATCACTACGGCATGATGGGAGGAAAGATACATTCGCCCGATGATGTCCTACACGCATTGGAAGAAAAATATATGGGAGGATACTAGATGGAACTCAAAGAGATTATCATACCGGAAAACCTGGTATACAAGCGTACACCCTTAATGACAGACGCGAACCTTTCGTACTGTCCGGGTTGCGGTCATGGTACCGTCCACCGCCTGATCATGGAGGTGGTGGAAGAGATGGGCATCCAGGAGGATACCATCGGTATTGCCCCGGTGGGATGCTCGGTACTTGCCTATGATTTTATGGATGTGGACTGTACGCAGGCAGCACACGGTCGTGCTCCTGCTGTGGCCACAGGGATCAAGCGGCTGTGGCCCGATAAGTATGTATTTACTTATCAGGGAGACGGTGACCTGGCAGCCATAGGGACCGGGGAAACCATCCATGCCTGCAACAGGGGGGAAAACATTACCATTTTCTTTATCAACAACGGAATTTATGGAATGACCGGTGGACAAATGGCCCCTACTACCCTGGAAGGGATGAAATCCTCCACATCCCCCTATGGAAGGAACAGTGAGACCATGGGGCCTCCCTATAAGATCACCGAGATGATCGCCCAGTTAGAAAGAGTTTACTATGTAACGAGGCAGGCAGTTCATAAGCCGGGTCCGGTTAGAAAAGCCAAAAAGGCTATCCGCATAGCCCTGGAGGTGCAGAGAGATAAAAAGGGTACCTCATTCATCGAATTTGTATCCAATTGCAATTCGGGATGGAAGATGACTCCCAACGATTCCAACATTTGGATGGAGGAGAACATGTTTCCCTTCTACCCGATGGGAGATATCAAGGTGGACGGTCAACTGGTTAAAGGTTAGTAAGATATGACGGAAGAGATCATTATTGCAGGTTTCGGGGGACAGGGAGTTCTCTCCATGGGAAAAATCCTGGCTTATTCAGGAATTATGCAGGATCAGGAGGTTAGCTGGATGCCTTCCTATGGTCCTGAAATGCGTGGAGGTACTGCCAATGTAACAGTAATTCTCAGCGATGACCGGGTCAGTTCACCTGTACTTCAGAGTTTCGACACAGCTATCCTGTTGAACCAGCAATCGATGGATAAGTTTGAATCCATGGTAAAACCGGGCGGACTGATGATCTATGACCCCAATGGCATTACGCGGCATCCGGAAAGGGAGGATATCCGGATTTTCCAGGTGAAAGCCACTGAAGAGGCCGTGCGGATGAAATCGCCCATTTCCTTCAACATGGTGGTTCTTGGGGCCTACATCAAGGTAAACCCGGTGGTTGATTTTGACAATGTAGTAAAAGGACTTCTAAAATCACTTCCCGAGCGTCACCATCACCTGATTCCAGCAAACGAAAAGGCAATCCTCCGGGGCATGGAGATCGTCAAAGAGGCCAAACTCACTACATGATATTTATCTCGTCGCTGAACCCCGTGCTTCGCACTGGCTTAGGCTTCCTCAATAAATATCACTCCGCTGGGTGAGCCTGAGACTTCGTCGTTAATTATCCCTCCGCAAGGGAGAAAACAATTCCTGATGTACCGGAACAGTTGTTAATTAAGCGGCCTTAGTTTGTGCGTAGCACAAAGTACAGACGCGTATGAATAACTGTGGAGGTAGCCCAGGATTATTTCTCATAGAAGTGCATTTCGCGCATATACTGGTAAGCTTTGGCCGGTACCAGGTGACGCACATCCTTGCCATCACGGATGGCCTTCCGGATGAAGCTGGAGGAGATCTCCATCAGTGGTGCATTTACCATGGTGGCATTGGGTAGATCTGAACTTTCGTCCATGCTTACGTCAGGCCGGGGATAGATCAGACGGTGATAGTTCTTCACAATGAGGTCGGCATGCTTCCACTTATGAAAACTCCCCAGACTATCAGCGCCCATGACCAGGCAGAACTCCCGTCCCGGGTTCTTTTCTTCCAGGTAGGCCAGTGTATCAATGGTGTAAGAGGGGGTGGGTAATTTGAATTCGATATCGGAGGCCCTGAACCTGTCGTCATCCTCCACAGCCAGCCGAACCATCTCCAGGCGGTGGTAATCTTTCAGCAGGCTGCGCTTCTGTTTCAGCGGGTTTTGCGGACTCACCACGAACCAAAGCTGCTCCAGTTCTGTGAATTCGATCATGAAGTTGGCTATGGCCAGGTGGCCAATATGAATGGGATTGAATGAGCCAAAGTAAAGTCCGGTTTTCATTGGGCCAGGAATTCTTTTACAAGGGCAAGTGCTTCAGACTGTGCCGCCTCCAGATGATCGTTTACCACAATGTGGTCGAACTGGGGAGCAAACTGCATTTCATACCCGGCCTTATCCAGCCTAAGTTGCAATGAGGCTTCGTCATCGCTTCCCCGGAAGCGCAATCGTTCTTCCAGCACCTCTGCGGATGGGGGTTTAATAAAAATGGCACAGGCCCGGTCCCCGAACTCTTTCTTCAGGTTCAGTCCCCCCATCACATCAATATCAAACACTGCATGTCCACTCTGTTCCCAGATCCTGTCCAGCTCACTGCGGAGGGTGCCGTAGAACTGTCCCGGGTAGACTTCTTCCCACTCAATAAATGCTTTCTTTTCAATAAGATCCCTGAATTTTTCAGGGGTGATAAAATGGTATTCGCGGCCATCCACCTCTCCTTCCCTGGGTGCACGGGAGGTGGCAGATATGCTGAATG
>SPBY01000290.1 GCA_004525825.1 Bacteroidia bacterium | reverse complement strand
TGTTTGATCAGCTCCATCCACCCCATCAAAGATGAGATCGGGGTGCCCAACTGGTGGGCTGTCTCTTTGGACATTCCAGTCCAAACCTCGTTTTGCTCAGCTTTTCTGGAAACACTGAATGCGATGTAGGAGACCAGGATAAAGAGGATGATCACTCCCAGTTGAACATAGGGAAATAAGGACAATTTTCTGAGCAGGATTGAGTCACGGTAAAACAGGAGCTGGAAGTTTTCGGGCCCCAGGCTGATAATCAATGAATCATTCTCCTCGCGAGCGTGTCTGAGCTGCTTCTGCATATAGGCTTCCGGATGCTTTACTTTGGTGGTATCTATGTTCTTTGAGCCCAGGATTTCACCCACCGAATCGGTCAGGATCACAGGAATATGGGTATTGCTTTCTATCACAGAAAAAGGGAAAGCGAGTTCGGTTTCAAGAGGGGCACCGATCACGAGACGGGTTGCCTCTGCCCACAATTCCATTTTTTGTCTCTCAGTAATCTCTATATGGCCCACCAGACGATTGGTATACCATAAAGATCCTACTCCTATGAGAATAGCAGCCAGCAGCAAGATTTGTTTCCAGCGTTGTTTTTTGGTGTAGATGTTCAAAATAAGCTGCTTATGGATTTTTATTCATCAATAACGAATTTCACAGCGGGTTTATTCTGAGCGCTGTCTTTTTTCACCTCTTTCTTTCTCCAGAGACGCTTCTCTTTCTCGGGCTCCATTTTTACAGAGTCGGGCTCTTCGTTGAACTCGAAACGGAAGTTGCCTTCATCGCCCTTCTTTGGATTTTCCATTTGAATCACAGCTGAATCCTGTTTGAACAACCCCAGCTCCTCATTCAGGATCTTTTTGAGTTCCTTTTTTTCCTCTTTCAGGTCATTTCGAATCTTCTGCGCAGTCTGTTCCCGGTCCATTTCCACATGGGTCCCCGACGCATCATTGCTGACTTTTAAAAAGAGGGTACGGGTATCGGAATCATCTGCTGCCTCGTTGAATTCGCTGTTCTTCCTACCCCTGGCTTTGCTGTAAAGCAATTCAGACAATTTCAGTTCTAAACGGTAGTCATAATGGTTGTCAAATCCATGTGTGCCCGATGCTGACAGGTTCAGGGCATTGGTGTGGATATCCATGGCAGGGATAATGACCTGGCTCTCCTTGATCAGAATGTTGTTTTCCAGGGTTTCAAACTGGATGTTCTGAAGCTCCTCCACGTCAATGAAGCGAGAGAGTGCCATAATGGGAGAGAATTCATTCAGTTCTCCATTGCGGATGGTGACATTGTTCTCGCTGAGTATGGATTCCTTCCGAATGGAGAAGGTGGAATCGAATTGGGCAGAAAACAGACAATTGCCCGAGATGGTGCCTTTAAGATGCTCCTGGGTAATCTGGCTCTGTCCGAAATTGTTGAAGGAGTAGAAGAGCTGGGTAATATCCAGGTTGGACAAATGGGCATCCACATTCATAACGATATCCCCGTCGGGATCCTGTGTCATTCCATAATCTCCCCTGAGGGTTCCCTCCATGGTCTGCATGGTCAGCGAATCTGAATGGAAGAAGGGGGCGTCGTAGGTGGCAATCCCACGAACATTCCTGGCTTCAAACCGGCCCTTGGAAAACTCATTGATCACAAAGTCCAGTTTCAGGTTTATTTTTTTCGGAAAGTTTATGGAAGGTTTGTGATCTTTATCTGTCCTGGAGAAATTGTCCAGGATCTCCTGAAGATCCAGGTATTTGGTGCGAAGGCTTGCAGCAGCCACCAGGATTTCATCCCTTTTCATCAGGAAGGACAAGAGGTTAAGACCTGAGCCCTGTATATCGAAATCGCTTTTCCCATAAGAGCCTGAAAGTGAAGGCTCCCAGAAATCATTGTCAATATGTATTGTGCCATTCAGTTGATGGAAAGGTAATCCGTTTTTACGAGTAACAAAGCTTACCTCTTCCAGGGCCATTCCCCCGGAAAAATCGAAGGACAGGAATTTCTCTCCCTTCGGCTTTAGACGATCGTATGATCCGGTAATATTGACATCGCTGATAATAGTTCCGCTGGCCTTGTGTAAAGGGATCGATTCGTACCACTTAATCCATTGTTCAGGGTGAATATTCCCTTTTAATTTGAAGGAGAAGTCGGGGTCGTAAAAATTATGAATCCTCCCGCTGGCTGTGAGGTGGTCTTCTCCAATTACGGCGGTGAGCGACTCAATGATTAGAGTGGTGGTCACCGGATTGAACTCCCCGCCATTGGAATAGGTGCCGATCAGGTTGAGGTTCTTCATTGAGAAAGGGAGCCTGTCCCAGGATAAATTGGCATTGGTGGTCTGGAAATCGGCTTCGATCTGGGGAGTCAGGGTGGAATTCACCATTCCGGTGATCCGTGTATATAGCTGGAGGATACCGTTTCCACGAATTCCTTGTAAGGGTTTGCTGATTTCACTAGGCAAGAGGTCGAGAACTTCGTGGATCTCGAGATCCCTGGCAGCAGCAAAAAGATTCATATCAACTCCACGACCCGGGTGGACCAGGAAACGCCCATCCATATCGGCTATAATCCGGTCCAGTTTAATATGACCGGATTTGATGGTGTAGAGCGAATCCTGAACATCCAGGTTAAGACTCGCTTCAATGTCTCTGTCCGATGTATAGAGTATACTTTTGTTTGATATTTCTCCCAGCCATCCGGTGAGGCTTCCCTTGATTTGGGTATTGCGTTTGGAAAATCGGCCATTCAGATCAAGATGTTCTAAATTGCCCGAAGAAGTAAGCTGCTTGGCCTGGTTATCCAGAATAAATTGGAAGTTTATAATTTTCAGATGGCTCAGGTTGATTAGCTGGTCGCCCTGTTTTTTCCTCCCATCTCTTGAGCTTACCTTGAAATTCACCTCTCCATTGCGATCTGTATAAAGGTGAATAATGCCGTCTTTTATTTCCAGCTGACGAATGTTGTATTTTTTCCGGATCAAGCCCAGGAGGTTGAAACTTACATTGACTGTCCTGGCAGACAGCAGGGTATCTGCACCAGGTCCGCTGAAATTATATGCGTCGAAATTATGGCTAGACCAGACAGTTACCCCTTCCATCCGGAGGGAAGTATTAGGAAATTTCTGAAATACCTTCACGTCGATCTGCTCCACATCTATTTTGCTGTCGAGACGGTCGTTAACCAGCTGCATTCCATAAAGCTTGAGATCATCGCCATAGAACTTGACCACCACCACACTGGCAATGGCCAGCAGAAGCAGGATAATCAACACAAAAGCTGACAGGTATTCGAACAAGATCCGCAGCTTATGTTTCATCTCTAGGTGAGGAATTGGCTGAAATCGTGTGAAGAATCAAGCTCCCTGGGAGTCTCATTGTACCTGAAGAGTCTTACGGGAAGTTTCCCGGTGAGGGTCATTTTTTCCTTTTCTACCGTAAACATGCAGCCTTCTCTGAGGCCAAGGACTGTATCGCCCGGATTGACGACCAGATACTCCATGATTCTGTCCTCTCTTGTTTCACCTGCATGGCCTGGTGGATTCAGGTCCGTATAGTGGGGATTGATCTGGAAGGGTATCAGGTGGAAAGCATTGAAGCTTTCAGGTTCCAGAATCGGCATGTCATTGGTGGTTCGTATGGTGGGACAGCAAACATTGCTTCCAGCGCTCCATCCCACGAAGGGAGTTCCTCCCAGCACCTTCTCCCTGACCGGATCGATCAATCCGAAATCCTGGATCAATTTGATCAGATGGAAGGTATTTCCGCCCCCCACCACAATCGCCTCGGCCTCATTGACTGCTGCCACAGGATCGGAAGCATGGTGAATGGAGCTAATATCGTGCCCGATTTCTGCAAAACGTTCTTTGACCCTTGCCTCATAGTCATCAAAACTGATGGTGACCCCTGCATAGGGAATAAAGAGGCAGTTCATCCGGTCTTTGCCCAGGAAATCCCGAATGTTGTTTTTGGGATGGTCCAGGTATGCTTCACCGGCGTTGGTGGAATTGCTGATCAATAGGAGCCTCATGGGTCGGACTTTTAATGTTATGAGACAAAGTTAATATTTTCAGAAAGCACACAAGACATAATAAAGACCGGCCGGTACGGGAAGTTCCCGAAACCGGCCGGTCCGACGGTAGATAAGGGTAATGTTTACCAGGTGAAATCCAGGCCTACAGAGAAGGGATACAGCTCAGGCCCCATGTTTTCTTTGAACAGGGAGGTCATGTAGTAATTGGCATACAGGCCGAAATTTTTGTATCCTGCCCTTGCAGTGAAACCCCAGCGAAAGGGAGTAAGGTTGTAATCTCCTTTGGTTTTTTCTTTGGATTTTTCTCCCGATATCTTGTATTTTATTTTGGTGCTGGACCAGAGTTTCGCACTTCCAATAAGTCCACCCGAAATATAGATCCGTCCCCTCCCCGAGGTGGGAATCTGAAATTCCAGCAGCAAGGGCACCGTGATATAGGCCATATGCATTTTTGATTTGCTGATGTTTCCTGCATAATCGGGGACATATTCCACAATGACTCCGGTATCGGGATCTTTCATGATGCCATTCTGACCATTGAAATTGTAATAAGTGAATTCAAATCCCAGACCTGTCCCCAATCCTACATAGCTGGTTCCCAAGCCTACCCCGATATCGATCGGATTGATGTTCCAGTTCCAGGATTTTCCCGTATTCAGATCCATAAATTCCTGTCCAGCAGGCATTACCAGGCTGAAATTGGGGGTGAGGTATTGGCTCATGCCTAACTCAAAACCGGCGTAGTGGGGACGAAATCTGTTTTGCTTTTTATGGGTAGATTTTTTTGGAAAATCATCCATATCCATCACTTTGACCACAGTTCCGTTTTCTCCTTCCACGATACTAATTCCCCTGGAGCCAAGTACCACCTTGACCGTATCGCCGCTCTCCTCCACAATAAACACTTCGTTTTCCCCAATCGTGACCCGGGTTTTATCGGGTGTCTCGATAACTTCCACCCGGTTAAGAACATTCACAGTATCGACATAAGAAGGGGAATCTTGTACGTCAGCCACTTCTGGCGCTTCAGTCGCTTCAGTCGCTTCAG
>SPBY01000400.1 GCA_004525825.1 Bacteroidia bacterium | reverse complement strand
GCAGAATAGATTTCACAGCCTTCGGCAGGAAGGCGCTGGCGGACAGCTGGGCGGTTTTCAGCGCCAGGTGCTGGTGGTGGAGGAGCGGCTCAGCGAGGTAATGCAACACGAAACTGCCTCCCGGGACCAGGAGCTGGTCCGAAAATCGGAACAGCTCAGCGCACAGCTCCTCCGCTTTGAGGAGACCCTTCGTTTTACGGGCCGGGACGATTCCATCCCTTGGGTGCAGGCCCGCAACGACATGGAGGTGCTGGGTGGATTGCTGGAACAGTGGGATCTCGTCGCTTCAAAGATCCAGGAACAGGCAAACAGGTCCAGAAACAGGCAACTGGGAATCACCATGGCCCTGGGCATTTTCATTCTGGCCAGCTACATGATCCTCCTGACCATAAACATTGGCCGCTCTTTCCGGAAACTGACCTATTACACCCGCGACATGAGCAGGGGAATCATTCCCACACCACTGGACTCTTCAATGGGAGGTGAGTTTGCGACGGTAGCCGCGAATCTCAACCGTCATGCTGCCGACCTGCAAAAAAAGGTGGGCCTGCTCACCTCCATGTCTGAGGAGGGACCAGGCGAAATATATACCCCGGATATGGAGGATGAGCTGGGCAACGCCCTGGTGATCCTCTCCGATTACCTCACCCGCAAGGAGCTGGATGAAGTCACCCGTAACCGCGAGGACAAAAGGCAGAACTGGATCTCAGAAGGAGTGGCACAACTGGGCGAAGTGCTCCGGTCCGAACGTGACGACGTAAGGGAACTCTCTTTTTTGATCATTCAGAAGCTGGTTAGTTATATGAATCTGGAGATGGGATCTCTGTTTGTGACCGACGAATCTGATCCCGAACATCCTGTGCTGCATATGGTGACCTCTTATGCCTACGATCGTCGAAAGTATACCACCATGACTCTCGAGTGGGGGGTGGGGCTTCCCGGCACCTGTGCCCAGGAGAAGGAACGCATCTTCGTCACCGATGTGCCGCCCGATTATTTTGAAGTCTCTTCAGGAATAGGCAGCTCAAAGCCCAATTGCATTCTTCTGGTTCCCCTGAAAATAGGCAAGCGGGTACTGGGAGTGGTCGAACTGGCCACCGTAAGGCTGCTCCGGCCCTTTGAAATTGACTTTGTAGAATCGCTTTCGGAAAGCATTGCATCCTCTCTGTTGGCTGTTCGTACCAGCGAGCGGACCTCCGAACTCCTGAAGCAATCCCAGGCCCAGGCAGAAGCCCTGAAAGAACACGATATAGCCACCCGTGAAAATTTACAGAAACTGGAACAGGCTCAGGAGGAATCGAGTAAGAAGGAGTCGGAAATCACAGGAATCCTGAACGCCATCAACCAGTCCACCCTGGTGGCGGAGCTGGCACTGAACGGGCGCTTCACCAGCATCAATGATCAATTCCTGATGGCACTGGAATCGCACCGCGACCAGGTTCTGGGTAAACTGCATAGCGATTTTGCACAGGTGGACCGTTATTCGGAGGAGTACAAACAATTCTGGTCGGACCTGAAGGAGGGAAAAAGCAAAGCCAATACTGAGATGTATAAACTTTATACGGGCGAGGAGATCTGGCTGCAGCAAACCTTTACCCCGATTATCAATAATGAAGGAAAGGTCCATAAGATCCTGAACATTGCGGTAAATATCACCGATACACGCTCCCTTCAGAACAAGCTTGAAACCCGTGAAATGGAGATCACCCGAAAAGGGCTCGATATGCAGACCCTCAATCAGGCTGTCAACGCCTCGCTGATTAAATGTGAGCTCGACCAGGAAGGGATCATCATGGCCGTAAATGAGAAATACTGCGAGGTGAGCGGTTACGGCAGGAAGGAATTGCTGGGAAGAAACTACCGCCTCTTTCTGAAGGACACCGAGAAGGAACAGTTTGAAAAGATATGGAAGGAAGTGGTCAAGGAGAAGGTATACGAAGGGGTGGTCCGCCGATCCAAACCCACCGGTGAAGAGGTTTGGCTGGTCTCCACTTTCTCGCCGGTGAAGGACGAAGCCGGCACCGTCTACAAGGTCTATTTCATGGGTCTGGATATCACAGAAAAGAAACTCAAATACCAATTGCTGGAAGATGCCAACCAGGAAATTGAGCGACTGAAGGACCGTCTGAAAGATTACAAGGTATAGAAGATGCGAAAGAGCACACTGCAATACATATTCACCTGGGTATCCATTCTGATGCTCTTGAGCTCTGCTGTCTTCCTGGTGGCCATCTCCTGGAACAGTCGTGTCACAGGTAGCTTTTCGCCCTCCCTGGTGGTGCTGCTCTGGTTCTTTATATCCACCTCCGGGATCTATCTCTTCATGCTGGCAGTAAAAAAGGCTCACCGTCAGTGGATCACAGAAAAGAGGGAACTGGAGAAAGAAAAGACCCTTGCCGGCAAATCTGCCCCGGCGACCGACCCTTCCGACCACAGCATGGATTTTGCTGCCATGGCCAGAAAGCTGGTGAGGCGCACGCCTGAAAAGGCTGCCCTGGAAGAGCTGGGGAAAGGACTGCTGAAGAACCTGGCGCGTGAGCTGGAGATCATGTCCGGGATTTTCTATGTGGAAAAAGATGGCACCTTCGAGGCTGTTTCCACCTACGCCCTGGTGGCCTCCACGCCTCCCTATCAATTTAAGCCCGGAGAGGGGCTCACCGGTCAGGCGGCCCTCAACCAACAGCTGATGGTGCTGAGCCGTCTCCCCGAAGGATACCTGGCTGTCCATTCGGGACTGGGAAAGGCCCTTCCCTCCTACCTGGCCATTGTACCCCTGGTCCACATGGGGCACACCATTGCCGTTATAGAGTGCTCAGGTTACAGGTACCATCCTCACGAGATTGAAAACATGTTCCGGATTTTTTCCCGGGACCTGATGATCAAACTTTCGCCCAATCTCTCCTGAACCTATGTCAAAAAGGGATCCACATATCATCAGGCGCATCAATTTCCGAAGGATTATTGTGGTAAGCCTGATCAGCATCCTGGTGGTACTGCTGATCCTTTTTGCCTTTGTGATGGAGAGTGGATTGCCCCTCACCTTCGAAAGTCTTGCCACAATCCACAGGGCTCACCCCTCACTTTACCTGGTGGATCTGCTGCCCATATTCATCTCAGCAATGCTTCATCCCATGCACCACATCATTAACAGGGCGATCCGGGAATATGAGGAGCGGGTGCTGGCCTCCCAGGAGCTGCTGAAACGTAATACTGAATTTGCCCATGTTCTCTCCGAAGGGGAAAACCCGGAACCCTACGAAGAGATGATGGAAACCGATCTGGGCAAAGCGCTGAAGATGATCCAGCTGAATATCAAGGCAAACCGCCGGAAAGAGCGTGAACAGAGCTGGATCGCCGAAGGAAAGGACATGGTTTCAAAGATCATGAGGGAATACCAGGATCTGGAGGAACTCTCCTACCAGATCCTGAAAATCCTCAATTCTTACATCCAGTCGGTCCAGGGCGCCTTCTACCTTTATGATGAGGAGACAAAACTCCTAAGCAACATCTCCACCTATGCCTACATGCGCAAGAAGTTCCTTAATCAGCAATTCAGGATCGGGGAAGGACTGGTGGGACAGTGCGCCTACGAGATGGACTACATTTACCGCACCGAGATTCCCTCAGATTACACAAGCATCACCTCGGGCATCCTGGGCGATCAGAAACCGGAAAGCATCCTCCTGGTCCCGCTCATCACCAACGAAACTTTGCAGGCAGTGCTTGAGTTTGCCTTCCTGAAGGAGCGCATCCCCAAGCTAACCATCCAGTTTCTGCTGGAGCTGGGCGAGATCATCGCACGAAGCCTCCTGAACCTGAAGATGAACCTGCGTACCCAGACCTTGCTGGAGGAGTCGCGCAACATGACCGAAGAACTTCAAAAAAACGAAGAGCAGCTGCAGGAGCATGCG
>SPBY01000301.1 GCA_004525825.1 Bacteroidia bacterium | reverse complement strand
GATCCAAATACCTTCATGGCTGCTGCCTCCACGGCAAAGTGGTTGAAGGCCTCCATGGTGTTCCTTCCCTTATCGTCGCCATTGGCCACGTAATGAGCGATGGCGTCGTCCATGGCCTTGCTGGCACGGTACACCGAGCACTCCGTGGCAAAGGTCCGGATCACCTGTTCGGCCAGTTTGTACTTGATAGCACCAAACTGGGAGATCAGGCAGTTGAACTGCTTTCTCTCGTTGGCATACTGTACCGACTGGCTGATGGTTTTCTTGGAAAAGCCAATCACATTGGCACCCAGCTTGATCCGGCCCATATGCAGGATGTTCAGTGCGATCCTGAATCCTTCACCACGCTTTCCAAGCATGTTTTCCACAGGCACCTTCACATCGTTAAAAAAGATTTGGCGGGTAGAAGAACCCTTGATCCCCATCTTCTTCTCTTCGGGGTTGAAGGTGATTCCTTCAAAACCACGTTCCACAATAAATGCACTAAGCACCCGGTCATTATCGATCTTGGCAAAAACTGTCATCACATCAGCAAAGCCCGCATTGGTGATCCACATCTTGGCACCGTTCAGAATATAGTGCTTCCCATCTTCGGAGAGTACCGCTTTGGTGGTTCCGGAGTTGGCGTCCGAACCAGCCCCCGGTTCAGTGAGGCAATAGGCCCCAATCATTTCGCCGGTAGCCAGTTTGCTTACGTACTTGATCCGCTGTTCTTCATTTCCATAGTAGAGAATGGGAAGGGTTCCGATTCCGGTATGGCAGGAATAAGCCACTGCATAGGAGTAGCCTGCACCCATTACTTCGCTGGAATACATGGTGGTAACGAAGTTCTGACCGAATCCCTCATACTCTTCCGGGATGCAGATTCCCAGCAGACCCAGTTCGCCTGACTTTTCAAGCAATCCTCTCATCAGTCCCTCTTCCTGGGCATCGATGCGGTCGACCACCGGATAGACTTCTGCCTCCAGGAAATCCTTGCAGGTTTCGCCGATCATTCTCTGCTCCTCATCTAACTCTTCCGGGATAAATACATCGGCGGGATCGGTCTCTTTGACCAGGAATTCTCCACCGGTTATTAATTTCTTCTCTTCCATAGTTATTGTATTACTCGTTTCACTCGTAAGTTAATATATTCGCTTCGCTCATGTTAGTAAGTTAGTAGCTTAGTGCAGACAATGTAATCAATAACCCACTAACATACTAACTCATTAACTTTTCCTATACCTCCAAAGACATAGCAACCAGCTCGGCAATATCGTAGTTGCTTACATCGTCTTCTTTGTTCTTATATTTCAATCCATCTGTCATCATCACCATGCAGTAGGGACAGGCTGTGGCTATGATGTCGGCCCCGGTCTTCAGAGCATCTTCCGTTCTCTCCAAAAAGACTTCCTTCTCCCCTTTCTCAGCCTCCTTGAACATCTGTCCGCCCCCGGCACCACAACAAAGGGCAAAACTCATGTTCCGGTCCATTTCCAGGGTGGTGGAAGGAAGTGCCTCCAGCACCACACGGGGAGCCTTATACTCTTTGTTGGCCCTTCCCAGGTAACAGGGATCGTGGAAGGTAATCTTCTTTCCGGCAAGCGATCCACCGTTCATGGACAGCTTTCCATCTGCAATCCGATCACGAAGAAACTGAGAATGGTGAACCACCTCGTAGTTTCCACCCAGGTCGGGATATTCGTTTTTAAAGGTATTGAAGGCATGGGGATCGCAGGTGAGGATTTTCTTCACTTCGTAGCCTTCAAACACTTCGATGTTCATCAGAGCCTGCATCTGGAACAGCATCTCGTTGCCGGCCCGACGGGCCACATCTCCGCTGGTTCCCTCTTCCGTACCCAGGACTGCATAGGAAATGTCCAGGTGGTTCAATACCTTGGCAATGGCAGTGCTAACCTGCTTGTAGCGGTCGTCAAAAGCACCGGCGCTTCCCACCCACAGGAGGTATTCAGGCTTCTCCCCTTTGGCCAGCAAGTCGGCCATCAAAGGTACCTCCACCTTGCCTTCGGCCCACAACATGCGGTCCTCCGGAGAGAACTGCCACGGAGCCCCATTGTTTTCAATGTTGGAGAAAATGGCATTCAGTTCACCGGGGGCAGCACTTTCTTCCATGACCAGGTAGCGCCTCATTCCCACAATCAGGGAAGGATGGTTGATGTTGATGGGACACTCCTGTGCACAGGCATTGCAAAGGGTGCAGGCCCAGAGCTCTTCCTCCGAAACGTAGTCTCGTATGAGGGAACGGTTGTCGCTATACTCTTTCCCGTTTTTCACCAGTCCGGGACCCTTCTCCTTCATCCGGGCCCTTACATCCATCACAATCTTTCGGGGACTTAGCTTTTTTCCGGTCAGGTTGGCGGGACAAACCGAGGTACACCTGCCGCATTCGGTACAGGCCAGCGAGTCGAAGTAATTTTTCCAGCTTACATCTTCCACATCCAGGATGCCAAAGCGTTCCGGAGTCTCCTCTTCTGCTTCTGCTCCCTCGGGGGGTGCAGCAAAGGCCTGGTTGGGATCCATCATGATTTTCACCTCCTTGGTGATGCTCTCCATGGTATCCAGTTTTCCCAGGGGTTCCAGTCGGCTCAGGAATACATTGGGAACCGACATAAACACATGGAAGTGCTTGGAATAGGGAAGGTAGTTGGCAAAGACAAAGATCAGTCCGATATGGAGCCACCAGCTTAACTCGTGCCAGAAGTGATTGCCCGTACCAGCATCAATCCAGCCTGCCAGCACCTTGCTTACCGGGTAAACTCCCACAAGTGCATGTCCGGACTCTCCGGTCTCAAGCACATAGAAAGTGTTCATGCCCAACAGGGAAACCATCAGCAGGAAAATCATGGTCAGCGCAATGTTTGCATCCAGGTGGGAGATGTGCTTCATCTCAATCCCCGAAAAGCGCTTTACATGTAAAAAGACCCTTCTGAACAGGAAAATAAGAATTGCTATGGCTATGATCAGCGCGAATACATCGCCCGAAGCCATAATGACATTGTAAAGTCCTCCCAGGAAAGAAAGTGCTCGATCAGTTCCGAACAAGCCATCGATGACCATTTCGATGCTGCCGATCAGGATCACACAGAATCCCCAGAACACCAGAGCGTGCAGCAGGCCCATGACCGGTCTGCGGAAAATTTTGGTCTGGCCGATGGCTACCTCCATCATCACGCCAAAACGACGTCCCAGCTGTTTCACAGGAAAACCCCCTTTTGTCTGCCTGAAGAATCCAATAAACTTGCGGGTGGTATACCCGAACACTCCCAGGGTGACCAGGAGGGTAACCAGGAAAATAATCTGCTTGTCCATAAAGGAGGTTTTAGGTCTTAGCTATTGGGCTTTGGCTGCTTTGATCTCTCTGATCAGTTCGGGAAGCACTTTCAGCGCATCTCCCACGATCCCGTAATCGGCCGATCCAAAAATCGGGGCATCCTTGTCTGTATTCACCGCCACGATGCATTTGGAAGAGCTCACCCCTGCCAGATGCTGGATGGCTCCTGAAATTCCGAAAGCCATGTAGAGATTGGGGGCGATGATTTTGCCAGTCTGTCCTGTATGCTCTCCGTGGGGCCGCCATCCTTCATCGGATACAGGCCTGGAACAGGCGGTGGCACCTCCAAGAATGTCAGCCAGTTCTTCGATGGGCGCCCAGTTATCGCCCGATTTCATGCCCCTTCCTCCGGAAATAACCACATCCGCATCGGTGAGCAGGAGTTTGCCTGTCTGCTTCTGCACATCCTTGATGTTAGTTCGGGCTGAAGAAGCATCCACCCCCGGATCAGAGGCTTCCACGCTTGCAGAACCTCCATTTTCTTTGATCTCGTAGGAATTCTGGGCCAGGGTCAGGATGGCTGATCCGGTGAGTATTTTCACCTTTCCGAAGGCCTTCCCGCTAAATACTTTTTTGCTTACCACCAGTGGATCGACAGACTCCGGAAGGGCTGTCACCCCGGAAGCCAGACCGGCTTTCAGTTTTACTGATAAGCGGGGAGCCAGGGCTTTCCCGGTATTGTTGTTGGCCAGAACCAGCACTTTGGCACCAGTCTTCTCCATGGCAGCGGCAATACTCTGTGAGTATAGCTGGTTATCCAATCCTTGGGGTAACCCAGTTACACTCAGCACACTGCTTGCGCCATAGGCGCCCAGACCTGACAGTTCATCCTGGTCCACATTCCCAATGGATAGTGCAGTGACAGTTCCACCGGTCATTCCGGCTACCGCTTTGGCATAGGATACCAATTCGTAAGAAAGTTTCTTGAATTTGCCATCCCAGTTTTCAGTATATACTAATACGTCCATATTTTCTGCTTTTACTTTTGACTTTGAACTTTCTACTTATAGTACCTTGGCTTCGTTTTGAAGCAGCTGGACCAGTTCCTTCACATTGTCTGCATCCACCATTTTACAGGGAGCCTTAGGCTCGGGCATGGCAAACTCCTGGTATTCAGTCAGGGTCTCGGCATTTACGGCCGGAGCCACCTGCAAAGGCTTTTTCCTGGCCATCATGATCCCGCGCATGGCTGCAATTCTTGGCTCTTTGGCGATCCCTTTCTGAACCACACCTACGAAAGGAGTAGGTACGGATACCTCTTCTTTCCCCCCGTCAATATCACGGGTAATGGTCACTTCACCTCCATTCATGGTAAGTCCGGAAATGGCCGATACAGAAGGTACATTCAGAATCTCTGAAAGCATTCCTCCCACAGCTGAACCATTGTAGTCGCTGGATTCGATCCCGCAAAGGATTATTCCAAAATCACCGCTCCCGGCCACAGCTGCCAGCTGGGCAGCCACATAGTGAGCATCGTTCGATTCACCATCCACCCGGATGGCATCGTCGGCGCCAATGGCAAGGGCTTTTCTTAGGGTGGGCTCCACGGAAGCGGGTCCTACACTTACAACGGTTACATTGGAGATCCCATTGGAGGCATCTTCTTTCAATTCCATGGTCCTGGTCAG
>SPBY01000467.1 GCA_004525825.1 Bacteroidia bacterium | reverse complement strand
GGATAAAGTGATCTTAGGGGCAACTCTACTTCACCCAAATCCGATCGGTGCTTGCTCCATGACAACTGTTGCACTGACCCGTTGATAGCTTTGAATTCATATGCTTTGTTACCAGGCTGCCCTCCACCAGGGAGTAGAGTCCATTTCCAAAATTGATGCTTTCTGCGGTGTAAAAGTTACCATGGCCATCTACTTCTATTTCCATGATTAAACTTCCTGTTCCCTGTGGACCAGTATATAACCCGACTGTCGCATTTGGGTAAGTGACCGCTTTGGTACTATCATATATTGTTCCTGCCACCGTAAACCATCCCTCTCCGGATCCACCTGAGGTATGACAGCTCATGCAATTTTGCCCGGCATTATGACTTTTCGTCGAATTGTAAGAACTGATTTTGGTCTCGTTCTCATTCTCTTCACAGGAATGAAAGGCAAACACAGCTACTATGGCTAATGTTAAAATATTTTGAATTCTTATTTGTTTCATAAAGTCATTATAAAATGGATTTCACCTCTCCTGCTTATTTCAGCTGATAACTGACAAAGGCAACATACTCACTATCCGGTGACCAGGAAGGAACATTGATGGTACCCTGACCGCCAAATAGTTTTGCCATCACCCTGACTTCTTTTGTTTCCAGGTTCATCAGGCGCAACATGACATCTTTGTTTGCTGGATGGGAACCTGCAGGAACATCGGTTCCAAAAGTAACATATACAATCCACTTGCCATCAGGAGAAGGATGTGCAAACCAATCGTTATACTCATCCGTAGTAATCTGCTCCTGCTCACTTCCATCGGGCTTCATCCTCCAGATCTGCATGGCGCCGGACCGAACCGAATTAAAATAGATATATTTCCCATCCGGAGAATATTCGGGACCGTCGTCCAGTCCCTCTGCAGTGGTCAGGCGGATCTCTTTACCTCCCTTGGCAGGGATGGCATAAACATCATAGTTTGCATTGCGATCAGCACAATAGACCAGGGTTTGGCCATCAGGCGACCACCCATGCCAGTAGGAAGGACCAATGGGGGTAATCTTCTTTGGCTTTCCTCCCTCAATGGGAAGGGTATATATGAGGGACCGGCGGGCTTCTGTCCCGTCACTGATAACCAGCTGCGTCCCATCGGGCGATATGCCGTGATCGTTGTTGATCCTCTTGGCGAAGTCCGTAGGAATCAATACAGGATCTCCTCCAGTCACCGGGATCTTGTAAAGCAGTCCTCCACTGTTGTATATCAGGGACTTTCCATCGGGTGTCCAGTTGGGAGCCTCAAAACGACCCTGGGCATGATAAACAACCCTCCTGTCAAAGGAAGCAATGCTTATGGTTTCAAGAGTGCTTTCCACGCTTTTCAATGAATCCGGAATGGGACCCAATGAATCAATCCTGACATTCGAGAATATAGCGGTTTCGATAACATCGTTGTTGTGCGCACAAACACCCAATCCTATGTAAAAAGGCTCCTGAAATGTCAACTTAAAGCTGCCCCCCGAGGAGGTGAAGGATCCATCACCGGATGCCACTGACATGGATAGATAGTCCCCGATCTTCTCAAGCCGTACCCGCTTGGGTGATGAAATATTGGATTGAACCTCCCGGGTGGTGCCCCCGGCTGTTTCCCGGTACTGAATGGAAGTCAGTCCATCCCCGTGAATGGCAGCATCTGCGTATATGGCACTGGTATCCAAATCCTGGCGTATGATCAGGCACGCTTTTCTGTGGGCATTATCACCTTCACCCACCCAGGCAATGTCTGCCTCAATGGAAACATCTCCACTTAACTGTTTCCACAGATAATGTAGCTGATCGCTATCAAACCACATGTTGGTACCGCCACCCGATATGGTGTAAGAACTATCTGAAGGATTGAATTCGACCGATCCCGCATGCCATACATTTCCAATATCCCCATTTCCCGTGAATATTCCCAGGTTGGGTTCAGAATTGCATGATCCTAAAGCAAGACCCAATATGATCCAGACAGAAATCGTAAGCTTGTTATTCATAAGAATTGTTTTTATGGATGTAAGGTACTAAAGTCTTTCAAACAGGAACAATCTGAAATCTATCACACCGTTTCCCGGCATATCCAGGGCAGTCAGGCACATGCTTGCTTCGCCCTTCTGAAGATCGATGTTTCCAATGTCCACGGCCTTCCAATCCTTCACATAGGATTCCATACGGGGACTAAGGTCCTCGTCCATTCCCCTTAGGGGGGGATCGTGGGCCTCTGTGATTTTTGCCTGCAAGACGCTCTCTCCTACTGACAGTTGGATGGTCGATCCCTCATCCCCTTCTTTGCAGGTGTAGTACAGGGATATTTTAAAAGTTCCATCCTCAGGCACCTTCACCTGCCAGGTAATGCTGTCGTCCGGTGAAATCCAGTTGGTAAAAAATGAGCAATTGGGCCAGCGGTTGGAGCGTTTGATGTTTCCGTGTTCCAGACCATCCCGGGCCGGCATCTGAGTATACTTCATGGCGGGATGTCCCAGGTAGAAAGGACGGGTTTCCTTTTTGGGAAGCTCTGCCTCTATTTGCTTCCGGAACCCTTCAGCCACTTTCATCATCTCCTGCTTCACCTGTGGCAAGTCCTCACTCAAATCTATGTGCTGCCCCCTGTCCGCTTCAATATCATACAATCCGCCCTCGTGTCCCAGCCTGTACTGTTGAGTCCGGATGCTGACCTTGCCGGCCCAGTAGTTCAATAAATAGCGGTCCTCCCATTCACTTTTGTCCTCCACCAGGCTTTCTTTCATACTGATTCCGTCCAGGGGATGATTTGTCTCGCAGGGAATCCCGCACATCTCACTCAGGGTGGGAAGGAGATCGGTGACCGACATGAGCCGTTCAATCTGTTTTCCCGCATCTATCCCGGCGGGCCATTTGATAAACAGGGGTGAACGTACCCCTCCTTCATCGGTGCTTCCCTTTCTTCCTTTCATTCCCCCGTTCCATCGCCAGGAATTGGGACCATTGTCACTGAAATAGAGGATGATGGTGTTGTCGTCGATGCCAAGTTCTTTGGTTTTTTCCACGATGCGTCCCACGTTCCAGTCGATGTTCTCACACATGGCCAGGGCCGCCCGTGTATGCTCCAGGTTCTCTCCCTCATGATCGGAGAGCATCTGCATGTCCTTGTCCTTGTTACGCTCCCAGTACTCCTGAGGAGCCTGGAAGGGCGTATGAGGCGTATTAAAGGGCAAATAGAGCAGGAAGGGCTTGTCCTGGTTGGCTTCCATAAAATCCAGCCCATGCTGGGTAAAATCATCTATAATAAAGCCCTCCCCTTTTACAATCTGCCCGTTGTGTTCCAGCATGGGCGAATGGTAGTTGCCCCAGTGGCCGGAGCAAAAGCCGTAATAGTCTTCAAATCCTCGTCCATTGGGATGATAAGGAT
>SPBY01000677.1 GCA_004525825.1 Bacteroidia bacterium | reverse complement strand
ATGCCCGGCATGGAACCGGTGCGGGTGGAGATGATTGTGGCCGCCACGATTTTTGTTAGTTTTGTGCTACGTTACTGTAATATCAGTCGCCTTCACCATTCAGAATTCGCCCTCAAGGAGGGGGTCATCTCCGAACTGGTGGGAATCTGAACCCCAAAACATTGAACATGGCACATATCCTGGTTATAGACGACGAACGAAGCATCCGCAATACCCTCAAGGAGATCCTTGAGTACGAAAAATTCACGGTGGACCTGGCGGAGCATGGTGCCGAAGGACTGGAAAAGTACCGGCAGGGAAAATATGATATAGTACTGTGCGATATCAAAATGCCTGAAATGGACGGGCTGGAGGTACTGGAGAAAATTTCCAAGGAAGAGGGAGATGCCCAGGTGATCATGATCTCGGGTCACGGCAACATCGACAACGCCGTGGAAGCAATCAAAAAAGGTGCCTACGACTTCATTGAGAAACCGCTTGACCTGAACCGGCTGCTGATCACCATCCGCAACGCCCTGGATAAATCGACCCTCATCACCGAGACCAGGGTGCTGAAGCGAAAAGTGAGCAAGGGCTATGAAATGATTGGTGAATCCAAGGCCATTGAGCAGGTGAAGGACATCATCCAAAAGGTGGCTCACACCGATGCCCGGGTGCTGATCACCGGATCGAACGGTACCGGTAAAGAGCTGGTGGCCCGCTCCCTGCACGAGAACAGTGCCCGCGCTGCTGCTCCCTTCATCGAGGTAAACTGTGCAGCCATTCCCTCTGAACTGATCGAAAGCGAGCTTTTCGGGCATGAGAAGGGCGCCTTTACCTCCGCCATCAAACAGCGGAAAGGGAAGTTTGAACAGGCCGACGGGGGCACCATATTTCTGGATGAGATTGGAGACATGAGCCTCTCTGCCCAGGCCAAGGTATTGAGGGCGCTCCAGGAAAACAAGATCACCCGGGTAGGCTCGGACAAGGACATCAATGTGAATGTGCGTGTGGTGGCTGCCACCAACAAGAACATCAGAGAAGAGATCGAAAAGAACCATTTCAGGGAGGACCTCTACCACCGGCTCAGTGTGATACTGATACAGGTACCCTCACTGAACGAGCGGCTGGAGGACATTCCCCTGCTGGCCGATCACTTCAACCAGCTGATCGCCGAGGACTACGGAACCACCCCCAAGGTGATCAGGGAGGATGCCATCAAAGAGCTGCAGAAAATCACCTGGACCGGCAATATCAGAGAGTTTCGGAATGTACTTGAAAGACTGATCATCCTTTGCGAAAAGGAGATCACCGGCAAGGATGTGATCAACTTTGCCATGCCCATCTCCAAATAAAGCCCGGCTCTTACTGCTTCCTTTTATATAGTGCTCCCTGTTCGCGGGAGGTGATCATCACCAGCTCGTAGTGCTCCTGAAGGATTTGCTGCCACCGTTGTCGATTCTCTGCCTCCCAGAAAGCTTTCTGATTGAAAACCGTAATATACTCAACCTGCAGCTTCCGGTGCCCCAATCCCCGGATATCGGGAGCACGGTCGGGCTTGATCCACGTATCGCCCAGGTAGCACTCCGGCAGAGTATGTTCGTTCCACTTCACAGGAAACTGTCCTGCACATTGCGGATTCATCAGATGAACCAGCTCCTTTTCATCGGCCACATAGAGTTGAAAATGTCTGTGGACCCAGTTGTTGGAACTGTTGATGCTAAATACGGATTTTCCATCCTCCATGTAAGGCGACATCTCCTGAATTTCTGAAATATCGCTGTTGAGTTTGTACAGGAAAATGCCATGTATGCTCCGGGTAGAACCCAGAACACCCACCACCACCAGGAGGGTCAGCAACTGGGTCCATCGTGGCATGGGCCTGGTGGCCAGACAGACCAGCAGGCTTAGGAAAAAGAAGAGTCCGAAGCGGTGGGTCAGGCTCCCGGCAGAAATGCGGTCGGGGGCAAAGAAGTAGGTGAACAGGAAGAGCAAAGAGATGCTTATCCAGGCATGGCTCGCGTTGAAGACTTCCAGCCAGTGCCCTTCCCTGTGGATCCTTCGCTGGATGTAATGAAGAAGTACCAGCAGGCTGAGCAGTGCCAGCAATGAGAACAGCACGTAATAGGCCGGAGACTCCATCTCGTGATTGAAACCCACCAGCTGCCTGATCCGGAGAAGGAACCTCACCAGCTCCATTTTGTAATAGGCGGCAGCTCTCACCGAGGGATT